>NZ_JAPDBE010000044.1:0-42165 GCF_027705025.1 Aeromonas sp. D3
GTGAAACGCGGTAGCGCCGATGGTAGTGTGGCATTCGCCATGCGAGAGTAGGACACTGCCAGGCACCCAATTAAACGATGATGTGCAAAATCACGTCATTGGCCGAGAGGATGACACCTCGTTGAAACGGCAGACAATTTAGCAAAAAGCTAACCAGACAGCGGAGCGGTAGTTCAGTTGGTTAGAATACCGGCCTGTCACGCCGGGGGTCGCGGGTTCGAGTCCCGTCCGCTCCGCCACTAATTTGAAGGCCTTCCCAATCGGGAAGGCCTTTTTGCTTTTGCGATCCCTCAAGTTCATCCGCTTCAACCTTCTCAATATTTCCTTGGCTGTATCAATTCAATCCCATTCAAGGTCTGAGGCCTGCCTTTTTCGTCCCCTTCATACACTTCAGTAAAACACGCAGAGCCAGACTGTTGTCATGTCGGGGTGAGTCCATTCCACCCTGTGTTTCTGGCGGGCGGGAATATTGATGTGATCGCCCGGGCCCAGTTGTACCGACTGTTGTGCCTGGGTCTGGGGATCGACGAACAGCAGATTAGCTTCGCCCTGTACGACCAGGATCCACTCATGTTCATCTTGATCGTACCACTCTCCCGGTGCTGTCTGATGTCCGTGAGAGAGAATGCGCTCTATCCGCAGGTGGTTGGTACTGACCAGATCCTGAAAGAGTTCGGTAGGCAGTGGTGAGGGGATATCGTTCAGCAGATTGCGTGTGTGCATGGGGTCTCTCCCGTCTGGCTGTGCGAATGGGTTCTCTGCAGTATAGAAGTGTGTCCCCTGGGTGAAGGTGATAGCAGTAACAAGCTGGTATGCAAACTTGTGTCCGAACGAGAACGCTTTCCGCCATTTTGATGAAAAAGTCAGGGAATTCGCTGCAATTTCGACAAATTCTTGCTATTTTGCGCGCCACAAACGCAAACGATTTCCTTCACACTTTCAGGACATGTCATGGCAAAGCAAGATATGGCCGCCCAATCAGGGAACGGCGGCTTTTTGGACTCTTATTTTTCCATTTCCGCGCGCGGTAGCAGTGTGCGCCAAGAGCTGTTGGCAGGGCTGACTACCTTCCTTGCCATGGTCTACAGCATCATAGTGGTGCCGAACATGCTGGGTGCTGCCGGTTTTGAGCAGGGCCCCGTCTTCGTGGCAACCTGTTTGATCGCCGCCTTCGGCTCTCTGCTGATGGGACTGTGGGCCAAGCTGCCCATGGCCATAGGTTGCGCCATCTCCCTCACCGCCTTTACCGCGTTCAGTCTGGTACTGGGTCAGGGACTGAGCATTCCGGTTGCCCTCGGCGCCATCTTCCTGATGGGGGTACTGTTTACCCTGATCAGTATCACAGGCGTGCGCCAGTGGATCCTGGATAACCTGCCCTCCGGTATCGCCCACGGCACCGGCATAGGTATCGGTCTGTTCTTGCTGCTGATCGCTACCAACGGCGTCGGCATGGTGATCAAGAACGAAGGGGCCGGTCTGCCGGTTCAGCTGGGTGAGGTGACCTCCTTCCCGGTCATCATGACGGTACTGGGTCTGGCCGCCATCTTCGGTCTGGAGCGTCGCAAGGTGCCGGGCGGCATCCTGATGGTGATCATCGCCATCTCCATCCTCGGCCTTATCTTCGACCCGAAAGTGACCTGGCAGGGTTTCTTCGCCATGCCGAGCCTGACCGGCGAGAAAGGCTCTCTGGTTGGCAGCATGGATCTGCTGGGCGCCCTCAATCCGGTGGTCATTCCGACCGTACTGGCGCTGGTGATGACCGCCGTGTTTGACGCGACCGGCACCATCCGTGCCGTGGCCGGTCAGGCGGGCCTTATCAACGAGCGTGGACACATCATCAGCGGCGGCAAGGCCCTGACTGCCGACTCCGTCAGCAGCATGGTCGCTGGCGTGGTGGGTGGTGCTCCGGCCGCCGTCTATATCGAATCTGCCGCAGGCACTGCGGCCGGTGGCAAGACAGGTCTGACCGCTGCACTGGTCGGCGTGCTGTTCTTGCTGATGATCTTCCTTTCCCCGCTGAGCTATCTGGTGCCAGCCTACGCCACCGCACCGGCGCTGATGTACGTCGGTCTGTTGATGCTGGGCAACGTCACCAAGCTGGACTTCAACGACTCGGTCGATGCCCTCGCCGGCATGCTGTGCGCCGTCTTCATCGTGCTGACCTGCAACATAGTGACCGGCATCATGCTGGGCTTCGTGGCGCTGGTCGTCGGTCGCCTGTTTGCCGCCGAGTGGAAGAAGCTCAACGTCGGCACCGTCATCATCGCCGTGGCGCTGGTAGTCTTCTATGCCGGTGGCTGGGCCATCTAACCCGTCCGGTTATAGCGAAGGGCCCTGCGGGGCCCTTTTTCATGGCTGTGAGGCCGCTTGCAGTTTCCCGCCCGTTTGTCCCGTGTCGTTTCAGATTGAAACGCCGATACCCCCTCTGCTGTTTCAAATCCGAACCGAACAGGCCGTCATTTTTCTCCCGATTTATCCCGTTAGACTGGCTTCATCAACCATTTGCCCACCCGTGCGGTGGCAAGCCAAGGAGTGAGCCATGAAGAAACTGATCAATGCCGTCGATGCCGTGGTCCGTGAACAACTGATGGGGATGGCCGCCGCCCACCCCGAGCTCAAGGTACGTATCGAACCCCACTACATCACCCGCGCCGATTCTCCCGTGATGGGCAAGGTAGCGCTGGTCTCCGGCGGTGGCAGCGGCCACGAGCCGATGCACGGCGGTCTGGTGGGCAAGGGGATGCTGGATGGCGCCTGCCCCGGCGAGATTTTTACCTCGCCGACTCCGGATCAGATGTACGAGTGCGGTCAGGCCGTTGATGGCGGCGCGGGCGTGCTGTTTTTGGTGAAGAACTACACAGGCGACGTGCTCAACTTCGAGACCGCGGTCGAGCTGCTGCACGGCGATGGCGTCAAGGTCGGCTTCTCGCTGATCGATGACGACGTGGCGGTGAAAGACAGCCTCTACACCGCCGGTCGACGTGGCGTCGCCACCACAGTGCTGTGCGAAAAACTGGTGGGGGCCGCAGCCGAAGCCGGCTATGACCTGGCCCGTTGCGAGGCACTGGCCCGTCGCATCAACAATCAGAGTCGCACCATAGGCGTCGCCATGCACGCCTGTACCGTGCCTGCCGCCGGCAAGCCCTCCTTCACTCTGGCGGACAACGAGATGGAGTTCGGCGTGGGCATCCACGGCGAACCCGGTATAGCGCGCCGCCCCTTCACCGACCTCAATACCCTGGTGGATGACATGTTCAGCGAGCTGGCGGACAACACCCCCTATGGCCGCACCCTGCGCCATTGGGACAGAGTCTCCGGCAGCTGGCAGGAAGATCACACCTTTATCGAACCGCTCAACCGGGGCGATCGTGTCATAGCCCTGGTCAACAGCCTGGGCGGCACCCCGATTTCAGAGCTGTATGGCGTCTATGGTCGCCTCGCCACCCTGTGCGA
Organism: Aeromonas sp. D3; assembly: GCF_027705025.1. NCBI lineage: Bacteria > Pseudomonadati > Pseudomonadota > Gammaproteobacteria > Aeromonadales > Aeromonadaceae > Aeromonas > Aeromonas sp. D3. Next base: position 3,454 of record NZ_JAPDBE010000044.1, read on the forward strand.
AGAGGCAGGCATCCATCTGGTGCGCAACCTGATAGGCCCCTACTGCACCGCCCTCGACATGACAGGTATCTCCATCACTCTGCTCAAGGTGGACGACGAGCTGATGACCCTGTGGGATGCCCCCGTTCACACCCCCGCCCTGCGTCGCGGCTGCTAAGGAGCCCTTACTCTCATGCTAAGCAAACATCACATCGTCAACTGGCTGCTGGATTGCGAACACATCTTCACCGAGCAGCGTGACTACCTCACTGCGCTGGATACCGACATCGGCGATGGCGACCACGGTCTCAACATGCAGCGCGGCTTTACCAAGGTGGCCGAGAAGCTGCCTGCGGTGGCAGACAAGGATATCGGCCAGGTGCTGAAAACCACCGGCATGACCCTGCTCTCCTCGGTCGGCGGCGCCAGCGGCCCGCTCTACGGCACCTTCTTCATTCGAGCGGCAGCCAGTACGGATGCCTGCCAAAGCCTGAGCCTGAGTCAGCTTGGCAAAATGCTGAGCGACGGAGTCGAGGGGATTGTCTCCCGCGGCCGCGCCGAGCCGGGTGACAAGACAATGTGCGATGCCTGGTGGCCGGCACTGGCCGCCCTGCAACAGGCGCAGCAGCAAGAGCTACCGCTCAATGATGCGCTGGACAAGGCGGTGGCAGCCGCCGCGGCCGGCACCGAGGCCACCATACAGATGCAGGCCCGCAAGGGGCGAGCCAGCTATCTCGGCGAGCGCAGCATCGGCCATCAGGATGCCGGGGCTACCTCGACCCTGCTGCTGCTGACCGCCCTGCGTGACAGAGCGAGGTTGTGACATGATCGGAATCGTAGTTGTCTCTCACAGCGCCATGCTGGCGGCCGGATTGAAAGCGCTGGCCGACCAGCTCGGCAGCCCGGCCCGATTGCTGCTGGCGGCCGGGGTCGATGACCCCGACCACCCCATCGGCACCAATGCCATCGCCGTGATGAGTGCGATTGAAGAAGCGGACGACGGCAGCGGAGTGCTGGTGTTGATGGACTTGGGCAGCGCCCTCTTGAGTGCCGAGACCGCTCTCGAACTGCTGCCCCCCGAGTTAAGCGCCCAGGTGCGGCTCTGCCCCGCCCCCTTGGTCGAGGGCACCCTGGCCGCCGTGGTGGCGGCAGGTTCAGGTATGAGCCTCGACGAGGTGGCCGCCGAAGCGCTCGGTGCCCTTGGCCCGAAACAGGCAATGTTGCCTGCCAGCGCGGCGCAAGCCGCCACTGAGACGGCTCCCGTTACCGATGACGGCTGGCTGCGCTGCGAAGTGGTAGTGGATAATCCCCACGGCTTGCATGTGCGCCCCGCAGCCCGACTGGTGGCCGCCCTCAAGCCCTTTTCCGCTGAACTCAAGCTGCAAAAGGGGGAGAAAGAGGCCAATCCCCGCAGCCTGACCCGGCTCACCATGCTCAACGTACGTCAGGGCGACACCCTCGCCCTGCTGGCGCGCGGGGAGGATGCCACCGCCGCATTGACCTGCTTTCAGCAGCTGGCAGCGGAACGTTTCGGCGACTGACCCGCCTGCTTCAAGGCGCGGCAACGGCCTCATCGGCCAGCAGCCGCGCCACTTAAAGACGAAGGACTCCCCGACACAGCCGCCCCTTCGCCCCTGTTAGTTTCAAAAGAAGTCTTATGAACTAGAGAGAGGGATAGAATATGGACCGCATCATCATCAGCCCCAGCAAATACGTGCAAGGCAACGGGGCCCTCGCCAATATCGGCAACTACGTTAAAGCGCTCGGCGCCAAGCCGCTCATTCTGGCCGATGCCTTCGTCACCAAGCTGGTTGGCGACACGGTTGCCACCAGTTTCCACGGCGTGGACATCAAACCGGAGTTCGACTGCTTCAACGGCGAATGCTCCCGCCCCGAGATCGACCGCCTGCTGGCTCGCTGCAACCAGACGCCGTTCGACGTCATCATCGGCATCGGTGGCGGCAAGACGCTCGATACCGCCAAGTCGGTCGCCTTCTACCAGAAGGTGCCTGTGGTCATAGTGCCGACCATCGCCTCCACAGATGCGCCAACCAGTGCGCTGGCGGTCATCTACACCCCACAAGGGCAATTCAGCGAATACCTGATGATCCCGACCAACCCCAATATGGTCATCATGGATACCGGCGTGATCTCCCGCGCCCCGGTGCGGCTGTTGGTCTCCGGCATGGGGGATGCGCTCTCCACCTACTTCGAGGCGCGTGCCAACAAGATCTCCGGTTGCCAGACCATGGCCGGTGGCGCTTCCACGCTGGCGGCGCAGGCCATCGCCGAGCTCTGCTACAAGACCCTGCTGGCCGATGGCTACAAGGCCAAGCTGGCGGTGGAACAGGGGCTCTGCACCAAGGCGGTGGAGAACATCATCGAGGCCAACACCTATCTGAGCGGTATCGGCTTCGAGAGCAGCGGTCTGGCCGCCGCCCACGCCATCCACAACGGCCTGACCCAGCTCGCCGAGTGTCACCACCTCTACCACGGTGAAAAAGTGGCGTTCGGTACCCTGGTACAGCTGGTGCTGGAGAACGCCCCGATGGCGGAGATCGAGACAGTGCTGGCCTTCTGCCGCTCGATCGGCCTGCCGACCAACCTGCATATGATGGGGGTCAAGGAGCTGGACATGGCGCGTCTGATGGAGGTGGCCAAAGCCTCCACAGCCGAGGGCGAAACCATCCACAACATGCCGTTCAAGGTCACCGCCGAGGATGTGCTGGCAGCCATAGTCACCGCCCACCAGCTGGGGCTGTAACATCAGCCACTGCTGACACTGCCATATAACACGGCCCCGCAACTGCGGGGCCTTTTCATTTTCTACGGGCCGGTTCGCAACGACCTGAATAACCATCAGCCGTGATAGTCGGCGGGATCGATCTCAAGCAGCTTGAGTCGCCGCCACAGGGTGGTGCGGCTGATGCCCAGGTGCTGGGCCATCTGGCTCACCTGCCCCTTGCAGGCGTGGGCGCAGCGCAAGATGGCTTGCCGCTCCAGCTCCGCCAGTGTGAGCAGCGGTTGCCCCACCACCTCATCCGCTACCAGTTGATAGCCGTGACGGATTGCGGCTGGCAGTGCCTCCGGCGGGATCAGCCCCTGACCGGAATGAAGCAGCGCATGCTCGACCGCGCTGCGCAGCTCCCCCAGATTGCCGGGCCAGGGATAGGCGCGCAGACAATCGAGTGCCGCCGGACTGAACTGGCGCATCGGCTCGCGCCCCTGCGCCCCTAACTGCTGGCTGATAAGGCCCGGCAGATCGGCCGCGCGCTCCCGCAAGCCCGGCAGCCACAGCTCGCACGCCTGCAAGGCATAGAGCAGTTGGCGGCCAAACAGCCCCTCCTGCACCAGTTGCTCCAGCGGGGCGCTGCTGGTGGCGACGATCCGCACCTTGAGCGGCAGTATGCGGGCCGAATCGAAGCGCTGGATGCGGCCGGTCTTGAGCAGTTGCAGCAGCGCCGCCTGCATGGGGGCGGAGAGGCACTCCACCTGCTCCAGCACTAGCGTGCCACCGTGGGCCAGCTCGAACTTGCCCGCCCGCTCCTGCCCCGCCTCGTCGGAGCCCATCAGCTCCAGCGCCATCCGCTCGCTCGGCAGCGCCTGACAGTTGAGTGTAATGAGGGGCCCGGCAGCCCGCTCGCTGCCAAAGTGGATCGCCTCCGCCAACTGGGCCTTGCCCACCTCCTCCTCGCCGCGCAGCAGGATCGGCCCCTGACTCCGGGCCGCCTGCCGGGCGTAGCGCAACAGCTTGCGCATGGCGCTCGATTCGCCCACCAGCGCCGACAGCTCGGGCACCGTCTGGCGCAGCTGATGAATGGCCCGCAGCCGATCGACCGGGTGCAGCAGGGCGATAAAGCTGACTCCCTCCGGCCCCGGCAGCGGCTTGAGGCTTATCAGCGCATTGATGAACTCCCCCTCCTGCCCGCCGAGCCGCTCCAGCGTCACCTCCACATGGCTGAGCGGCGTCTGCCCCTTGATGGCGAGCTGCAAACGCTGGGGCAGCAGCAGGTGCTGCTCCAGCGGCTGGCCGAGACAGAGCGCCGGATCGAGCCGCAGCCGATTGGCCGCCAGCCCATTGAGGTAGCGCAGCCGGCCCTGCGGATCCCAGGCCAGCACACCGTCATCCATGCCATCGAGCAGGGCGTAAAGCTCACTCAGGTGGTGCTGGGACTCCTGCATCAGGGTCTCCATCTGCAGCAGATGGGCCAGCTCGCGCCCGGCGCTGACGGTGAGCGCCAGATCGCCAGCGCTCGCCTCCTCCACCTTGCAGATCAAGGCGATAATGGCGACCTGACGGCCATTGCTGTTGTAGACCGGGCTAGCACAGCTGTGCCACGGGTGCAGGGTCTGGTTGAAGTGCTGGGGGCCGCTGACGCAGAGCGGTACTCCCTCCAGTGCCGCCAGATTGATGGCATTGGTGCCGATGCGCCCCTCGCTGAAGAAGGCGCCGGGGCCAAACCCCAGCGCTGCCAGCTCGCGCAGGGTGTCGGGGTGGCCGGTCTGGGCCAGCAGGCAGCCGCTCTCGTCGGTGAGCAGCAGGGCACAGGGGCGCCCCTCCATAAATTCGTAGAGATCTTCGAGGGCCATCTCGCCGGTGGTGAGCAGATCCCGCTTGCGCTGGCGCAGGCTCTGCAAGGTCTGCCCCTTGGCGCTGTGAGGCGGATGCCAGAGGGTGGCGCTGGTCTGGTGGGCGCAGCGCAGCCAGGAGGCCTGCAGATAGTCAGGCCAGGGCTGCAGTGGCTGAAGGTCAGATGGCATGGTCACAGCAATATCCGGCAAAAAGATAAGCCGTCATTTAACCACGCCCTCCCCGCAGATTCAGTGACCTGCCTCAGAGGGTGACAAGCCCGCCATCTTCCCGCTCGAGCTCACCGTCGGCAAATTGCTGGCCGAGGCACTCCTTCGATCTTTTGATATATAACCCCGCTCACACTACTGACTTGTTTATGAAAAGGAGGCCAGATGGCGCTTTCCATTGCCGCCCCAAAAGTGTATTTTTGCCAAAGGAAGACGTCTGGCGAATGCGTTCAACACCAGAGTCCGTAGGCAATGCTTTAAAATGAATTTTTCCGTGGTGATCACGGCGAAACGGAGTTATATGGAAGGCTCAATTAACGGATTGGTACCGCCTTCCATCTAATCACTGTTAGCCATACAGGAGGGTCTGGTGGCAAAACCAATCGTAATCGGAGATATTCAGTTTAGAACCAAAACGGCCGCTAAGGCGGAGATCAGGCGCCGTATTGGTCAATATGAAGCCGGTGATATTCTGTCTGTTGCGGACTAAGTATTTTTCGAAGAGCTATTCAAGCTTCACGATGAATATGTTGAAAAAGTAGGCGTAGGTATAAAGCATATTCAGGTTGAAAGGGATTTTCATCGAAATAGGTGCTTGTATATCCACCGAACAGATGGTTCGGAAATTGATATTAGCTGGGTTCCTTGCGTTCAACCTGCATCCACGAAAACCGTTGTTTCTGCCGCCTTCAGAAGAGCAGTAAAAGATCGTGTAATGGCATTTAAATCAAGTCAACTATCAGAAGTGTGTCGCTGCCCCATTTTGAATATTCCGCTAGATTATGAAAATAGTCATGTAGCGTATACCAAGAATAGCTTCGAGTCGTTACTAGATGATTTTCTTGGTCAAGCAGGTGTCACCTTCGAATCTATCGAGCTAATAAACCCGAGTCCAGATGATAGCGACCAGCGAGGCATTCTGAAAAATCCGGTTATAAAGGAGCAGTGGAACCAATTTTATGACTCCAACGCTCGGTTAACATTGATGAGCGCGGAAGCCAATCTGCGAAGAAAAGGCTAACCAATCCATTAAATTCACGCACTTCGTGTGCCGGACCTCGTTTCATTCAGCTGCTTATCGCGGCATTAATTTTTAGGGAATCCCGTGAAGATTCGATATATAAAACTAGGTGATGGCGGGAAATGGGAACTCTACTGCATAGAAGAAAAGCAGCCCGTAGGTTCGATTAGCCGTCAGGCGTAATCGGACGTTCGCGTCAATCAATTCTCCCGCTATCACGGCCACCCGATTTTCCCTCTGACAGAGGCCGATGATTGACGGAAACTCCGGGGCAACTGTACCTCGATCGTCCGATTACGCTTCGCTAATCGAACCTACATGGGACGGTAATATGTGGTGCATGCAGGTTGGTGCGGATCAGCCAATCTGACACGATCGCCAAAACAGAAGAGCCGCCCGATGGGCGGCTCTTTGTATCAGCTATTTATGGCTGAATCGTCACTCTGCCTTTGGCGGGGCAAGCAGCGGCTCTGCTGCGGCTTGTTCATCTTCTCTCACCCAGGCATCCAGCAGGGTGTAACCCACCGCCAGCACGACCGGGCCGATGAATAGGCCGATAATTCCCATGGTCAACAAGCCGCCGATAACCCCCACCAGTATCAGGATGAGCGGCAAATCCGCCCCTCGTTTGATGAGGAAGGGACGCAGTATGTTGTCCATGGTGCCTGCAAACAGTGACCATACCAGCAGGAAGGTGCCCCAAGTGGTGTCACCGCTCCAGTAGAGATAACCGATACAGGCCAGCAATACAGGGAAGGGGCCGATCTGGGCCACGATCAGCAGGAACATCACCACCACCAGCACCATGGTGTAGGGGATGCCTGCAATCAGCAGGCCGATACCGGCCACGGATGATTGCACCAGAGCGGTCACCACGACGCCCATGGCCACGGCGCGGATCGCCTGGGAGGCGAGCACTGTGGCATTGTCACCGCGCTCGCCGGCAAGGCGGTGGGCGAAGCGGCGAATGCCGGTCGCCACCATTTCACCCGAGTGATAGAGCACGCCGCAGATCCCGACTGTCAGCAGGAAGTGCACGAACAGCAATCCCAGATTGCCTGCCTGGGAGGCGAGCCAGCGGGCTGTCTGACCGAAGTAGGGGGCCAGCTTGGTAAACAGTACCTGGCCGCCGCTCGCCAGGATCTGCTGCCAGAACTCATACAGCTTGGTGCCCACCAGAGGGACCTGTTGCAGCCAGAGCAGCTCGGGGGGCGGTGAGTGGCTGATGGTGGTGCCCAGCTCGATCAGCATGGGGGCTTGCTCCGCCACATTGGCCAGTGCCATGAACAGCGGAATAACGAACATCAGCAGCAGTACCAGCGTCATGAAGAGGGCTGCCAGCATGCGCTTGCCCCACAGCACGCGCTGTACCATCCGCATCAGTGGCCAGGTGGCTATTGTGATCATGGTGGCCCACACCAGCGCAGGCAGGAAGGGGCGCAGCACCATGAAGCACGAGATGATGAGAATGCTGAGAAACAGCACCCCCAGCGTGGTCTTGGCTAAATCCACTTTTTTCATATTCATAACAATCCCTTGTCGGAGCCGGAGCCCCTGGGTAACGGGTCAGAGTTCATGAGTGAGAGTATCCACCAGAGGCCGGCGCTCAACCAGAGCCCCAGGCAACAATAGAGTAGCCACTGGCCCAGAAGAGTGAGTCCTGAGCTGGTCAGCCAGCCTGGCAGCGACCACAGCAGCGCCCCGAGGGGCAGGCCACCGAGCAGGGTAACCGTCAGCATTCGCAAGTATTGTGTCCGTGCGCGCGCCAAGGGTAGCAGCATGCCGAGCATCAGACCCAGGCTGAACATGGCAAGGCCAGCCAGGGCAGAGGATTGGCTCCACCAGGCGGCCAGTGCGCAGGCAAAGGTCAGACAGATCCAGCTCGGTGGTTTTGCTGAAATACCGGATAATCCGGCGTGAATTGCCAGCATCAGCGCGCCCAGCAGCAGTCCTGCCGCCACGTCCGAGAAGAAATGAACGCCGAGCCAGACCCGGGCCAACCCTGTCGTGGCAGCCAGCAAGAGTGCCAACGCTGCGCTGCGCCAGGGATTGGCTGGCCAGCACAGCCTGAGCAGCACGCCCCAGAACAGCAGCGCCGAGGCAGCATGGCCGCTTGGCATGCCAAAGCCCTGTGCACTCTGTTGTGCCAGTGCAGGATCGAGGTGGAAGGGCCTGGGCCAGCCGATACCCTCCTTGACCACGAGCACCATCAGGGCAAGGGTCAGCATGGCCAGCAACAGCTGACGCAGGCGAGGCCAGCCCAGCAGCGGCAGCAGCAAAGGTAACAGGGCAAGCTGAAACGCGGCTGAACCAAACAGATTGCTGGCATCAAGCCAGAGCACGTCAGCACCGAGCCAGCTCTGCAACTGCCGGATCAGCGGGAGCTCTGCCCGGTGCAACTCGTTGCCGTCGGTACTGAAGTCGTGCTGCCACAACACTGGGCTGTCGGGAATGTCGGCCAATCTGGGGGCCAACCAGTCGAGCTGCGCCGGGAAGCGGCGTTGTGCATGTGGCAACTGTGCCGGATCGATCAGCCTGGCATTGAGTATTTCACCGCCGAGGTTGGGGGCCTGCAACAGTGAGACGAAGCCCGAGCCTGTTTGTACCCTGATGGGTTGCAGGGCCTGGCAGGCGAACAGGACAGCTCCCTGCCATTGTCCCAATTCACCACTGATCCGGCTTCGCAACCCTGTCTCTTCAAACAGCTCGCGCTGCGCGGCTAGTTGCGGGGTCTCGCCTGCATCTATGTAGCCCCCGGCCAGGCTGTAGCGGGAGGAGACCCTGTCCTGCACCAGCAGCAGTTGTTGCTGATGCTTGACCACGCAGACGGCGGCGGTGGGATCGGCTGAGGCTGGTTGCACCAGCAGCAGGGCACAAAGCAGTAAAAAACAGTAGCGAAACATGGCGCCTGAACTGTGGGTGTGGATGAGCGCAAGGGTCACAGAAATCAGATAGTTGGGCAATGATTTCATATCTGGATGCCAGCTAATGGCGGGTTTGGTACACGGCAGCAAGGCGAGGAAGGATTGCCGTGGGGTGAGGCAGTCCCTAGTATTGGCAGCTATGTTATTTTCATGCAGCAAACCTTGGGACCTTCCATGAGACAGTTTGGTTTTTTTCTGGGCATTGCCATCGGTGTCATCCTGATACTGTTCGGCAGCATCGTTATCTTTCAGGCCTTGTCTGCCGCACTGGATGTGCTGGAGATGCCGAGCCGAATCCCGTTCGTGCGTGAGGTCTACACCTGGCTGATGACCAGTGCCAGCGGCCTGACCGGTCAGCTCGAACAGAACTTCCTGGAAGCATTCCAGACTGTGCTCAAGCTGATCCTGCTCATCACATTCATGTGGGTCTGCGTCAAGCTGGTCAACATGGGGGTGCTGATCATCCGCGCCGGGGTGGATCTCATCCGCACCGCCATCGAGCACAGCGAAATCACCCAGGCCAAGAAGTCCGAACACGACAGCCACTTCCAGTAACAGTGCGCTGCAATAAAACAGGCCACCTTAGGGTGGCCTGTTTGCATCTGTCTTCATTCAATCAGGGGCAGGTGATCCGCTGGCGGGGATTGCACCACATCCTGATAGCGGGCGATTAGCCGCTTGAATGCTTCCCCCTGTCTGACCTTGTCCAGCGCCTGTTGCAGGCGGGCGATCTGCTGCTTGTCGGCCGCAGGGTTGAAGGCGAAGCAGTTGTCCTGCTCTGCCAGGATGGCAACGGTGACGAAGGTATCAGCTTGAAAGCCCAGCTGTTGGGCTTGATGAAACAGCATCACTTCGTTGCCCGCCACCAGATCGGTGCGGGCCATGATGAGCTGGCGTACCACCTGATCCATCCGTTCCACTGACATCATGTTGGCAGTGCTTACCCCCTTGTTCAGCAGCAGTTGTTCCCCTACATCGGCCTGCATGACACCAATCTGCAACTTGGCCAGATCGGCCTTGCTACTGATCTTGGGGGCATCTTGCTTGCGGCCCACCAATGAGACCCGAGAGTGGCTTATGGGGCAGACCCAGAGGAAGTGAGGATCTCGTGCTTTGGTGCGAGCTGTTGTGAACAGTACGGCATCCGGTTGCTGGGTCAGCAGGTACCAGGCCTTGGCCCAGGGCATGAAGTGAATGGGTTGCTCCGGTTCCCCCATCTCCTGCCACATCAGTCTCAGCACTTCGACCGCCAATCCAGTGCCTTTGCCCTGCTCATCCTGACCATTGAGCGGCATATTCTGTTCGGAATAGTAAGTGAATGTCGCAGCATGCAACGTCATGGAGAGGCAGTAGCAGATCATCAGGCTGAGCAGACGTGACATGACGGCACTCCTTGCGAAAAATCGTCTTTTCCAGTTTAGAGGGCTATATCGAGAAGTTCATGATTTGCGCTACAAGCATGCGGTTTGCAGCCAAATATGGGGGAGAGGAGGGGAAAACAGGCCATCGTATGATGGCCTGTCCAGATTATTTGAGCAGCGCTTCCATCTCTGCTTCGGCGGCGGCGCGTGCCTGTTCGCTCTGTCGCCGAGCCGCGTCGGCCTGTGCTGCCGCATCAAGGGTGGCCTTGCTGCTGCTCATAGCCTGCTTGGTGGATTCGGCCACGGCCTTGTTGGCCTGCTGTTGCACCGTGGTGGTGGCGCTGCTGATGGTTTGCTTGGCCGGTTCGGCGACGGCTTTAGTGGCCTGCTGTTGCACCGTGGTGGTGGCGCTGCTGACGGCTTGCTTGGCGGGTTCGGCGACGGCTTTAGTGGCCTGCTGCTGTACCGTGGTGGTAGCGCTGCTGACCGCCTGCTTGGTGGATTCGGCGACTGCCTTGTTGGCCTGCTGCTGCGCCGAGGCGGTGGCGCTGCTGACGACTTGTTTGGTGGTATCGGCGACGGCCTTGTTGGCTTGCTGCTGCGCCGAGGCGGTGGCGCTGCTGACGGCTTGTTTGGCGGGTTCAGCGACGGCCTTGTTGGCCTGCTGCTGCGCTGTGGCGGTGGCGTTGCTGACAACTTGTTTGGTGGTATCGGCGACTGCCTTGTTGGCGCCTTGCTGTATTGAACCCAGCACATTGCCGAGTACAGAGGTGGTCGCTGTGGCCCCTGTCAGTACCTTGTTGGTATCGGTCAGAGCAGTGTTGGCACTGGATAGCGCGGTCGCAGCCGGTTTGGCTTGAGCCTGCCAGCCCTGCATCTCGGTTGGCCAGCTTGGTGTCGCTGCCGCCAGATTTTCGCCAAATACCTGAGGCGTTCCATCCCCCTTGAGCAGCATGACGGACATCTGGTTGGTTTGTGAGTTCCACACCATGCCAGCCTGCTTGGCTACATCCGGCATGGGGGCATAGCGGGAGACCACATAGAACAGCGGGCCTTCCTGCTGCAGCTCGTTGGCGGTCTTGAGCAGTTGCATGGTGCTGTCGTAGTTGGGGCCCAGAATACTGGTCATCCGATCCTTGATGATGGGCTGTTCAAACAGATTGGCTTCGTTGGGATCGAAGCCCACCAGGGGTTTGAGCAGCGCCCACATCAGCTGGCTGGTCGGGCTCATCATCAACAGGGGGGCAACGCAGGCGGACAACATCAGGCTCAGGCAGGCCGCCTGGAGCAACGGCATGATACGCATTGGGATAATATCCAAATAACGATTTGATAAATAAGGTTATATTTGTCGATGGATGACAAATCTACCGGGGTTTTCCTGCGCCGATTTTGACGGGCGTGGGCAGGCGCTGGCAGGCTATCATACTGGGTTGGGAATGCCAGCCAGCGCTGGGCTTATTAATCAAGTTTGCGCCTGTTATGGTCGCCCGATACTGGTATCGCGCAAGGAGTGATGTCATGAATCGAATCAAGGGTGGGACGGCTTGCCTGTTGCTGGCCATGTTGGGGACGAGCGGCGTGGTAGCCGAACCTGTCAAGGTGACGCGGGCAGAGGTCGGGACCGAGTGGGTGTTGCCGTTGGGATCGCTGCCGGAACGGATTTGCTGGTATCAGGATCAGAAATATTCGCTGGGTGCCCGAATTCAACAGGGGAATCGCTGGCTGGAGTGTGGCCCGCAAAACGAGCAGGAGACCAATGGCCCACTGGCCTGGCGCTTGCCGCCTCAGGTGACGCCTGTGACCAGGGCTCCGTCGGATAGCGAGACAATTAGCCTGGGCCAGTGAGGCTTTTCTTGATCCAGCTAAAGACATGGACGTGATCTCTATCGCATAATGCGGCTCTTTCCTTCTCTTGGCTGGGACCTAAGAAATGGCTCGTCGCTCTTCCAATACTCAACGTCGTCGCAGTAACTGGTGGTATAAACGCCTGTTGGTACGGGAACGGGCAGAGCGCGAAGCGCGTTCCGTTCGGGATTGATACAGCATTGAAAACGGAGCCCGGGGCTCCGTTTTTTTATTTACCCTTTCCGCTGCAAGACTCGACGTGCGATGGATTCAGTCGTGGGCGGGTCGCTCTTCCTCCCTTTGCCATATCCAACGTCGTCGCAGTCACTGGTGGTATAAACGCCTGTTGATACGGGAACGGGCAGAGCGCGAGGGCGCTGCGTTCGGGATTGATACAGCATTGAAAACGGAGCCTGGGGCTCCGTTTTTTTATTGCCGTTTCTGCTGCAAGACTCGACGTGCCGTGGGCTCAGAATTTATCCCGTGTACTGGGGTTGAAAGAAGGGGGCCCGCCGGCCCCCGTTCTTTTATTGCATCCTGGTCGCTTAGCGTTGCAGCGCAGCCAGTGCCAGCTCCACCCGCTTGGCGTACTCGGGGTCGGCCTGCTCAAGATGCCGGAGCTGGGCGACGACGATGGCGTCATCCTCCACGTTGATGAGGGAGCGTGCCATATTGGCGGCGAGGCGCGAGCGCTGCCCCTCATCCATGATGCGGAACAGCTTGCCCGGCTGGCTGTAGTAATCGCTGTCGTAGTCACGAAAATCGTAGTGCAGAGCAGCCCCTTCCAGACTCAAGGCCGGTTCGTGCTGCTCGCTCGGCTGCTGGGTGCCAAAGCGGTTCGGCTGATAGTTGGGGCTGGCGCCGCCATTGCTGTCGCTGCGCATGGCGCCATCACGATGGGCACCGTGGTGGAACGGGCAGCGCGGAGCGTTGACCGGCAGCAGACCGTGGTTGACCCCGAGGCGATAGCGCTGGGTGTCGCCGTAGGAGAAGAGCCGTCCCTGCAGCATGCGATCCGGCGAGAAGCCGATGCCGGGCACCACGTTGGCCGGGGTGAACGCCGCCTGCTCCACGTGGGCGAAGTAGTTGTCAGGGTTCTGGTTGAGCTCCAGCACGCCCACCGGGATCAGCGGATAGTCGCTGTGCGGCCACACCTTGGTGAGGTCGAACGGGTGGATCCGGTAGGTCTGGGCGTCGGCCTCCGGCATCACCTGCACATAGACCTTCCAGCGCGGGAAGTCGCCCCGCTCGATGGCATTGTACAGATCGGCCTGGCTGGTTTCCCGATCCTGACCGACGACATTGGCCGCCTCTTCATCTGTGTAGAAGCTGTGGCCCTGCTCGGTCTTGAAGTGGAACTTGACCCAGAAGCGTTCGTTGGCGTCGTTGATAAAGCTGAAGGTGTGGCTGCCGTAGCCGTTCATCTCCCGCAGACTCTTGGGAATGCCCCGATCGCTGAACAGTATGGTGACCTGATGCAGGGATTCGGGGTGGCGTGACCAGAAGTCCCAGGCGGCGGTGGCGCTGCGCAGGTTGGTGCGCGGATCCCGCTTCTGGGTGTGGATGAAATCGGGGAATTTCAGCGGATCGCGGATGAAAAAGACCGGGGTGTTGTTGCCCACCAGATCCCAGTTGCCCTGCTCGGTGTAGAACTTGAGGGCGAAGCCGCGTACGTCTCTCTCGGCATCGGCAGCACCCTTCTCACCGGCTACGGTGGAGAAGCGCAGGAAGACCGGGGTCTGCTTGCCGATGGCGTTGAACAGGTCGGCCTTGCTGAACGCGCTGATGTCGTGGGTCACGGTAAAGGTGCCGTAGGCGCCCGAGCCTTTGGCGTGAACCACCCGCTCGGGAATGCGCTCGCGGTCGAAGTGGGCGAGTTTCTCCATCAACCAGATATCTTGCATCAGCACTGGGCCGCGGGGACCGGCGGTAAGGCTGTTGTTGTTGTCGACGACGGGGGCGCCGTTGGTACTGTGCAGTGTCTTGTCAGTCATGAATGTCTCTCCTTGTTGATAGGAGTCAGCCTACGGATCCCGCTCCTCATGGGCCAATGGGCCTTTCCTAGCCCTTTGATAGGTATCGCAAATGGGTATTGTGGGGGGATGTGTAACCGCGTCGGATATTGCATGATGGGGGTTTCGAGAAGGAGCCTCATATGCAGATTACTATCCGTCATGCCGAACCCACCGATGCCCCCGCCTTGCGGGATCTCTATGCCATGCCTCATGCTCAGGCCGGTACTCTGCAACTGCCTTATCCAGCGTTGGGGGTCTGGCAGCAGCGGCTGGAAAACAGCGGTTTGGTGGCGCTGGTAGCGGAGGTGGATGGTCTGCTGGTGGGCCAGATCTCATTGCATATGGAGCCCAATCCCAGGCGCAAGCATGTGGCCTGTATCGGTATGGGCGTGCGAGATGACTGGGCAGGAAAGGGCATAGGTTCGGCCCTGCTGGGAGCCGTGCTGGAAATGGCCGACAACTGGCTTAATCTGCGGCGCATCGAGCTCACCGTCTACAGCGACAACGATGCTGCGCTGGCGCTCTATCGCAAGTTCGGGTTCGAACAGGAGGGGCTGGCTCGCGGTTATGCGTTTCGCCAGGGCGAGTATGTGGATGCGCTCTACATGGCCAGGATCCGCCCGTGATTGACTACCGTCGCAGACTCATCCCTGTGCTGCGGGCGCTGGAGCAGGATCCGGATCTCTCCATTGAGGCGCTGGCGAATCGAGCCTGCCTCTCCCTCTATCATTTTCACCGGGTGTTCACCGCAGTGGCGGGCGAGGCGCCGGGGGAGATGTGTCGGCGCCTGCGCATGCAGCGGGCTGCCTGGCAGCTGTGTTACACTGACGCCAGTGTCACTACCATAGCGCTGGGTGCGGGGTTGGCCAGCTCCCAGGCGTTTGCCAAGGCATTTCGGCGTCACTACGGCTGCACGCCGGGGGCGTTTCGCCGGGACAAGAGCAAGAATGGACACCTGTTGAGCAAGGATGGACACGCCAGCGACCGGCTGCTCCCTTATGCTGAAGACCACTCATCAGCAAGGAGCAACACCATGAAAACCATCGAGATGGATGCCCGCACCCTGGCCTATATTCGCGTCACCGGCCCCTATGGCGAAGGGTATGACCCTGTATGCAGTCGACTGCATCAGTGGGCCAGTGCCCGCGGACTGGAGGGGGGTGAGTGGATCTTCATCTATCACGATAACCCCGAGGTGACGCCGCCGGCCCAGTGCCGCACCGACATAGGTGTGACAATGCCGGCGGGTACGGTCGGGGCCGGGGAGGTCGAGATCCAGCTTATTCCCGCCGGTCGCTACGCCCAGTCCCGCTACCTCATCACGGACCGCAGTCAGTATGGACCGCGTTGGCAGGAGCATGTGGGCGATATAGTCGCCGCCGGGTTGGCGTTCGGTGACGGGCCCTGTTTCGAGCTATACCACAGCGTGAGCAATGACCCCTTGCGTGACGACGTCAGCTTCTGCTCCAGCGTTCAACGCTGAGGGGGCCGGGGCCGGGTACAGCAAAACGCAACATTGTGAGTGCAACAACGAGTGCAATAAAAAGAGGAGCCGATATGGCTCCTCTTTTTGGCTTCGTTCTGTGCAATGCCGCGCGCGCCGCGCCGTTAGCCCTGCTTCGGCAGGCGATCCTTGCGCGATTTCCACCACCAGCGCAGGCGCACCTGAGAGATGAGCATGCCTGCCAGCATCAGGGCGCAGCCGACGATAGCCCGCTCATCGAGGATTTCTCCAAGCAGCAGCACACCGCCGATGGCGGCGAATACCGTCTCCAGACTGAGGATGATGGCTGCGTGGGCAGGATGGGCACCGCGCTGACCCACCACCTGCAATGTGTAGCCGACTCCGACCGACACCAGACCGGCGTAAAGCAGCGCCTGCCACCCGGCCACGGCACCGCTGATAGTCGGCATCTCTATGGTGAAGGCGACGGCCAGGCTGAGCAGGCCGCACACCAGAAACTGCACACTCGCCAACCGGATCGGCGCGACCCGACTCGAATAGTGATCCAGTACCAGCAGGTGAATGGCCCAGAACAGGGCGCCCGCGACTTGCAGCAGATCGCCATAGCCTATGGTGAAGTCCTCGGTCACGCTGAGGTAATAGAGCCCCGCCATGGCGATGAGGGCGCCGACCCAGGTATTGGTCCCTGTCTTGTGACGCAGGGCCAGCCCGATCACCGGCACCAGTATGATGTAGAGACCCGTTATGAAACCCGCTTTGGCAGCCGTGGTATAGAGCAGCCCCACCTGTTGCAGGGAGGCGGCACTGAACAGCACGGCTCCGGCGAGCAGGCCCCCGGTCAGCAGCAGGCGACGATCGTCGGACTGGCCCGCGGGCTGGCGAGACTTGAGCCACCACAGCAGTGGCAGCAGGGAGGCGGCGCCGAGCAGGAAGCGCAGGCCATTGAAGGTGTAAGGCCCCATGTGATCCATCCCCAGGCGCTGGGCGACGAAGCCCAGCCCCCAGATGGCGGCGGCCATCAATAACATCATGTTCGAACGCATACGGATTCATCCCTGAGAAAGTGGCAGGCGCCCATCCTCACGGCGCCAGCCACCAAGATAACCGTGCGCGGGGGGATTTGTCTTTAGCGGCTCGCGAGTTTGGCTCGCCAGGGCGGATCAATGCGAAGAGAGAATGGCTATGCAGGATCCGTATCATCAGCTATCGCGGCTGAATGACACATCAGCTATTGGCGAGGTTGGCCAGCAGAGGGGCCAAGGTGAGCAGCAACAGAACGACTACGCAGGAGCCGTATCACATCAGCTATTCGCAAGGCTTGCCAGCAGAGGGATCAGGGCGAGCAACAACAGATTACCGCGCAGGATCCAGATCACCCAGAACTGCTGCTGGATGGAGACCATGGGTGCCCGGCCATGACGCAGGGAGCGGCGCCAGCGATAGAAGAGGCGGCTGGGGTAGCCGAAACTGATGGCCATCAGGAAAAACAGCAGCAGCTTGGTGCGATAACCTGGGTTGGCGAGCAGTATTGCGGGTTGGTCCGGGTGAGCGAGTACTTGCAAGACACCCGTGATGAAGATGAGTAGCAGGGCCAGCGCTGCCAGACCGTCGGCCAGCAACAGCTTGCGTACTTGCTCGATGGACATGCCACGCCGGAACAGAAAATACTCGGAAGTGATCGCCCCTGTCAGGGTGATCACGGCGCAATAGTGCAGCGCCATCAGCAGGTCCGGGTTCAGCATCCGTGACAGATCCTTCTGATTAATAACATAGTGAGCTTCCTTTTGGACGCCATCCGGTCGGGCTGATATTCTGACATTACATCATGTCTGGTGGTAGCAGGAGTCCTGTTTGGGCAAGCGAGTCGTCTCCAAGAAAACCTGGTCTCTGGTTGCCAGAATGCGGCTGGGTTTGCTGCTGCTGTTTATTCCCGTTTTGATGCTGGGTGGCATCTACTATCTGCACATGGAACGCAGCCTGCAAAACGAGTTGCAGCAGCGTCTGCTCGCCACCAATCACCAGCTGCGCCACGTCTTCATCGAGCCCTATCTCCACGAGATGGAACGACAGTTTACGCTGATCTATGACCAGGTGAAGGTGGACGATATCAGCGGCCCCCGCCTGCACAACACAGAGTCCTACCTGAAGGCCTGGCAGCTTTACAAGGGAGTCATGGCTGACCTGATCTACATCTATGTCGGCACGGCCGAGCGCCAGATGCTGATCTACCCCGAATGGCAGGCAGATGCCCAGTTCGATCCCAGGGTTCGGCCCTGGTATCAGCTGGCCAGCCAGCATGTGGGCGAAATGGTCTGGACCGAGCCCTACTACGACTACATCAATGGCAATCTGGTCATAGCGCTGGCGCGGGCCCTGACTGACCAGAGTGGAAAGGTGCAGGGGGTCTTTGCGGTCGACGCCATTCTGGCGCCTTTCTCGGCCCAGCTGAACCGGCAGGCGGACAATGGCTACCAGATGATCGTCAACCAGTCCGGCAAGGTGCTGGTACACCCGGATCCCGCCCGGTTGCTCAAGCCCATGGACCATCCTCAATGGCTTTCCCGTTTCAAGCGGGAGGACGGCATCTTTCTGGACAAGGATGCACAGCTGTTTGTGGCTTACAGCAAGTTGCCGGAGCGGAACTGGGTGCTCATCAGCGTGCAACCCGCGGCCAGTGTTCAGGCGGTGGTCGACAGGGTCTCTCTCAACGTATTGCTGATGGTAGCGCTGGCCTGCGTGCTCTATGTGATGCTGGCGCTGGTGTGGTCCCGCTATTTTCACCGCATGCTCAATGAGATTTCCTCCATGATCCGGGCCAGCCGGACCCAACCTGACGATGTGCCCCAGGGGGGAATGCAGGAGCTCAAGCATGTCTATGCCGAGCTGGCCGAGGCGGGCAAGGATTATCACGAGGCCCGCCAGCAGGCCAATCTGGACAAGCTGACCGGTCTCTACAACCGTCGGTTCTTCGACGAGCGTTTGAATCGCCTGCTGATTGAGCGCCAGCCCTTCTGTCTGGCCATGCTCGATCTCGATAACTTCAAGCTGGTCAACGATACCTATGGCCACCAGACCGGGGATATAGTGCTCAAGCGAGTATCACAGCTGGGTATGCAACTGCTGGGGGATCACGGTTGGGTCTGCCGTTACGGCGGGGAAGAGCTGGTGGTGCTGATGGCGAATCCGGACATCCACTTCTGCCAGATGCTGCTGGAGCAGTTTCGCAAGGGGGTGGAGTCACTGGATTGGCGTGAACCCGGTCTCAAGATCACCTTCAGTGGCGGGCTGGTGGCCAGCGGCGAGATAGCGCATGGCAAGACCCTGCTGGCGGTGGCCGACGCCGAGGTCTATCACGCCAAGCGCGATGGCAAGAACCGCATCTATCTGGGCAGCCTGCACGAGACGGTCGCCGAAAAGGGGAGCCCGCCCAACGACAGCGTGTTGAGCAACGAAGAGGCCTGAGGGCCTCTTCTTCATTCAGCAGGCCAGCTGCCAGTCATTCAGCAGGCCAGTTGCCAGTCGAGTGTGGGCCAATCGTGTTCGGCGGCAACTTGCCGCAGGCCGGGGGCCGGATTGACCGCATGGGGGTGGGCCACGGCCTTCAGCAGCGGCAGATCGTTGTGGGAGTCGCTGTAACCAAAGCTCTCCTGCCAGGGGGCTGCGTCTGTGGCAAACAGCTGGTTGATGCGTACTACCTTGCCCTCCTGAAAACTCAGGGTGCCGCGGGTCTGGCCGGTCAGCCGACCCTCCTCTTCATCCAGCAGTATGGCGATGCAGTGATCCATCCCCAGCATCTGCGCCATGGGCGCCACCAGATGCTCGCCGGAGGCCGAGATCAGCACCAGCGTGTCACCGCGTTGACGATGCCACTCGATGCGTGCCAACCCTTGGGGGTAGATCCGCTCCCGCAACACCTGCTCGGCGAAGTGGTGGCACTGCTGGCCGAGCCACTGACGTGACTTGCCCACCAGGGGTTGCAGGGTGAACGCCATGTACTCCTGCATATCCATCTTGCCCTGATGGTAGAGGGACATCATGGCCTGCTCCTCGGCGATCATGCCCGCCGGGGCCAGCTCCTGAGCCACCATGTACTCCAGCCAGAGGCTGGCGGAATCCCCGGCAATCAGGGTCTCGTCCAAATCAAACAGTGCCAGCGCCATGCCTGCTCCTAGCTATCCATAACTGTGATGATTGACGGGCGGCATGTTGGCCGCTCGCCGATTTAAATAGGGCGTAATCCATCGCTTATGCTACCTCACACAGCTGATCCCGGGCCACCGCCAGGGTGACGGCCGTGCCCACCGGCAACAGGTCGCGGGCCGAGCGATTGAGGGTATCCACCGTCAAGAGCCCCGCTTCGCACTCCACCTGATAGCGGATGATGTTGCCGAGCAACTGCTGCTGGCGAATGACGCCGGGCAGGCAGGGATCAAGGCTCTGCTCCCCCGCAGGCAACAGGTTGATGGACTCGGGTCGCAGCGCCAGGGTGCCGCGAAAACGGGGGCCGAACAGCGACTTGGCCTGCTCGGGGGCCAGCAGGTTGTAGTGGCCGATAAAGCTCGCCACGAACTCGCTGGCGGGACGGGTGTAGATCTCTTCCGGCGTGCCGCTCTGGACGATGGATCCCTTGTTCATCAGGAACACCCGATCCGACATGGTCAGCGCCTCTTCCTGATCGTGGGTGACGAAGATGGTGGTGAGCTCGAGCCGCTGCTGGATCTCGCGGATCTGCAATCGCAGGCTGCGGCGGATGCGGGCATCCAGCGCAGAGAGGGGTTCATCCAACAGCAGGATCCGCGGCCGTACCACCAGGGCCCGGGCGAGGGCGACCCGCTGGCGCTGGCCGCCGGAGAGCTCGCCCGGATAGCGGCGCTCGAAGCCATCCAGCTCCACCAGACTCAAGGCCTCCTGCACGCTGGCGGCCAGCTCCCGTCCCGGCTGGGGCTTCATTTTCAGGCCGAAGGCCACGTTGTCCCACACCGTCATGTTGGGGAACAGGGCATAGCTCTGGAACACCATGCCGATGCCACGCTTCTGGGGCGCCTGCCAAGTGATGTCCTCACCGGCCACCCGTACCTGACCGCCATCGACCGGCGTCAGCCCGGCCAGCGCCCGCAGCAGGGTGGATTTGCCGCAGCCGGAGGGGCCGAGCAGGGTCACCAGCTCCCCCTTGCGGATGCCGAATTCGATCCCTTCGAAGACCTTGGTCTCGCCGTAGGATTTGTGCAGTTGGCTTACTTCTAGATGGAACATATGGGATCACCGATGGAATCTGTTCGCCGCCCAGGTGAGCAGCAGGGTCAGCAGGAAGTAGCTCATCACCAGCGCGCTGGTGAAGTGGCCCGAGGTGGCGCGCATGTTGTAGAGATAGACCTGCAGGGTTTCGTAACGGGTGCCCACCAGCATGTTGGCAAACACGAACTCACCAAGCAGGAAGGAGAGGGAGAGAAACAGCGCCGCCAGCAGCCCCTTGCGCAGATTTGGCAGCACCACCAGGGCGAAGGCGCGTGTGCTGCTTGCCCCCAGTAGGTGGGCGGCATCCATCAGATCCCGGAGCGGCACGCCCTGCAAGCTGTTGGCCAGCGCCCGATACATAAAGGGGAGCACCACCGTGAACCAGGTGCCTACCAGGATCCAGGGCGTACCGATAATCGGTAGCGGGCCGTCGGCGTAGATCTGCAGCAACCCCACCGAGGAGACCACGGGCGGCACCGCAAAGGGGAGCAGGATCAGCAGGTTCATCCAGGGATCCAGCTTGGGGAAGTAGTAGGCCACCACCAGCACGGTCGGGACCAGCACCAGGGTGCCCAGCAGCAGGGTAGCGAAGCAGACAAACAGGCTGCGGCCGAAGGCAGCCAGGAAGCGCGGATCCCCCCACAGTTGCAGATACCACTCCAGCGTGAAGCCGTCTGGCAGCAGAGTCGCCCCCCAGCGGGTGGAGAGGGAGTAGAGCAGGGTCGCCAGCAGTGGCAGCAGCAGGGTTGCTACCAGGATGCTCAGCACCCAGCGTGGCCAGCTTGGTTGGAGTTCACTCATGGGAATTTCCCTTCGCATGGTAGCTGCGCTTGAGCAGCCATTGATTTGCCGCCGTCACCACCCCCAGCAGCACCATCAGGATCACCGCCAGCGCCGCCGCCAGATTGGGTTCGAGGAAGATGTCGCCGGAGACCAGACTGGCCACCCGTATGGTCACCAGGTTGAAGTTGCCCGTGGTGAGGGCATAGGCCGAGGCATAGGCTCCCACTGCATTGGCAAACAGTATGATGAGAGTACCGAGCAGTGCTGGCGTCAGCACCGGCAGCGCCACGTGCCACACATACTGCCTCTTGCTGGCCCCCAGCAGGGCGGCGGCCTGGGGCCAGTCATCCTGCAGTGCATCGAACGCCGGGTAGAGCAGCAGCAGGGCGAGGGGGATCTGGAAATAGGTGTAGATGAGGATGAGACCAGCCCCTGAGTAGAGGTTGAAACCGTCGATCCAGCCCCAGGATTTGAGCAGCAGTGTGATGGCGCCGTTGATGCCGAGAATGATGATGAAGGCGAACGCCAGCGGCACACCGCTGAAGTTGCTGGTCATGGTGACAAACGCCAGCAGGGCTCGCTTGACCCGCTCACCGCTCTGGCGCAGTGCCGCTGCCCCCAGGGTGCCGATGGCAAGCCCTGCCAGGCTGGCGATACCGGCGATGCGCAGCGAATTGGTGAAGGATTGCAGGTAGAAGGGGGAGCTCAGGATCTCCCGGTAATGATCCAGGCCCCAGCCTTCTGGGGTTTGAAAGCTGCCCACCAGTACCCACACCATGGGGGCGAGCTGGAACAGTATCATCAAGAGGAAAAACGGCAGCAGTACCAGCGCAGGCAGCCAGTGGCGACGGGCTTGACGCGGGATCACGGCTTGATCCGGCAGGATCCTTGTGGCGGCAGAGATCATCAGTGCACCTCGCGCAGGCAGGCAGCCTTGAGCAGCGGCAGGCCGCTAGGCTTGTCATGGGCAACGCCAAGCAAGTCGGCCATCAGGCCGCAGAGCTGGGTTTGTTGCAAGGCAGGTCCGGCAGGCCACTGAGCCACAAAGGCATCGCCAAACAGCCAGAGCGGCACAGTGCGCTCCTCGGGCAAGGTGCCGCCGTGGCTCAAGTCGTTGTTCATGCCGTGATCCGAGGTCACCAGTACCTGGTAGCCTTCCCCCAGCCACTGGGGCAGCAGATCGGCCAGCAGGCTGTCCATGCGGCGCGCCTGGTTGCGGTACTGGCACGAGTCCAGGCCAAACTTGTGACCCGCATCGTCCACTCCCATGGGGTGGATCAACAGAAAATCGGGGTCATGCTGGGTTCTGAGCCACTCCCCATCCATCAGCAGATGGCTGTCGGGGTAGCTGTCATCCCAGTAGAAGCAGCCGTGCTGGATAGGCAGCTGTTCGTCATGGGTATAGCGATCCCGCAGCGCCAGCCAGGGGCTGTGGTTGTAAAGTTCGCTCACCCAGTAATAGGCCGCGGCTGCCGTGCGTTTGCCGCCGGCTCGGGCGAGATGGAAGATGGATTCATGCTGGCTCAAGCGACTGACACCGTTGTGGGTGATGCCGCTGGCCACTGGCGGTACGCCGGTCAGGATGCACTCGTAGAGCGGCCGGGAGAGGGAGGGAAGGGCACAGCTCAGGGTCGTATACAAGCCGCGCTCTGCCTCCACCATGCCTGTGAGGTAGCCCATTGTGTGGGCTACCTCGGCAGACAGGCCATCCACAAGTACCACTATCACCTTGTGTTGCACTGGATACCCTTACTGCATGTTGATCATGACGGTTTCCTGCCACTGGCGCGGCAGGGCCTTGGAGCTCTGCTCCCAAGCTGCATGATCCTGCACCGGTTTGGCATTGGCATACTGCTCGGCAGGCAACAGCTTGGCTTTCACGTCATCCGGCAATACCACATTGCTGCGGATGGGACGGGCGTAGCCACGGGCCAGGTTGATTTGACCTGCGTCTGAGAGGATGTATTCCCGCGCCAGCTTGGCGGCGTTGGGGTTCTTGGCCCACTTGTTGATGATGGTGGTGTAGCCGGCGATGACGGAGCCGTCGCTCGGGATAACCACATCAAACTTCTTGGGGTCTATCTTGTCGCGGTAGTTGAGCGCGTTGAAGTCCCACAGCACGCCCACTTCCACTTCGCCCTTCTCGATATTGGCGATGGAAGGGTCGTTCAGGGAGAGGCGTCCCTGTTTGGCCAGCTGGCCGAACAGCTCGAGCGCGGGTTTCAGGTTTTTCTCGCTGCCGCCGGTGGCATAGGCCGCCGCCAGCACGCCGTTGTTGGCCTGGGAAGCGACGCCCACATCACCCAGGGTCACCTTGTAGTCACCGCCGAGCAGGGATTGCCAGCTGGTGGGGGCGGCCTTGACCAGGTCCTTGTTGATCAGGAAGGCGATGGTGCCGGTATAGGCCAGCATCCAGTGACCGTCCGCATCCTTGGCCCAGTTTGGAATGTCTGCCCAGGTGGAGGGTTTGTAAGGCTGGGTAACCCCCTGCTTGACCGCGACCGGACCGAAGGCACCGCCCACGTCACCGATATCGGCGGTGGCGTTGGCCTTCTCGGCGGCGAACTTGGCGATCTCCTGGGCCGAGCTCATGTCGGTATCCTGATGCTTGATGCCGTAGATGCTGCCCAGTTGCTGCCAGGTGTCCTTCCAGTTGGCCCAGCTGTCGGGCATGCCGATGCTGTGGAGCTGGCCTTCGCCGCGGGCGGCCTTCTCAAGATCCGCGATATTTTCGGCTGCAAAAAGTGGTTGGCTGATGGCCACCAGGGCCAGTGCACTTGCGATCACGCTTTTCATCATCCCATCCCTCTGGACTAGGTCAGTTAAGGTTCGAGAGGGATGCTAGAGGGGGAATATGACGGTGGCGGGGCGTTTTGATGGCAGTTTGATGACAATTGGGCTGTCACGGCACTGTCATCCAGACGGGTTACAACTCAGGGCCAATAGACGCTGGTCTACTCCAGCGGTGAACAAACCTGAATGACTAAGGGATGTGACAGTGACTGAGTTGCGATTGAGCGAGCAGGGTATGGCCGCTGGCCGGAGCCCCTCCAAGTGTGAACAGATTTGCCAGACCCTGCGCCGCTATATCGGCAGCGGCCAGCTGGCGGCGGGGCAGCAGCTGCCCGCCGAACGGGCCTTGAGCGAGCGCTTCGCCACCACCCGCATCACCATCAAGGAGGCACTGTCGAGCCTGGAGGCGGATGGCCTTATCTACCGGGCCGAGCGGCGCGGCTGGTTCGTGGCACCGCCCAGACTTACCTATGATCCCGCCATCCATACCCATTTCCACCAGTGGATCGGCGAGCAGCAGCGAATCGCCGAGACCCGGGTGCTGGCCCACGGCAGCGCCCTGGCCAGCAGCGAGTTATGTCACTGGATGGGGCTGGATCCCTTCACGCCGCTTTACGAGATCCGCCGCTTGCGCCTGATCGACGATCGTCCTGTGCTCCACGTCAGCCACCATCTGCTGGCCAGTCGCTTTCCCGATATCGCCAGTGCGCCGCTGGCCAGCTCCCTCACCGAGCTTTATCAGCAGCGCTATGGCATAGGCCAGGGCGGGGCCAGCCTCGAGATCACTCCCTCGGCGGCGCGGGGCGCTATAGCCCGCTCCCTCAATCTGGCGGAAGGGAGCCCTGTGCTGCGGCTGGTACGGGTCAACTATGACGAGAGAGGGGGGCTGGTGGATTGCGATATTGAACACTGGCGGCCGGATGCCATACGTATCTGTCTGGATACGCGGGCGTTGCAGCCGGTCGCAGGCAGATCGCAGACAGTTCAACTCACAGACTAAAGGGGCGCCAGAGCACAGACGGGCACAGTGGCCATCCGTATCTGTCTGGATATGCGAGTGTTGCGGATAATGGCAGCAAGACGGTCTGAATTGCCGCTATCAAGCTGATCAAATCAGACGGATCCCGCAGGATCCGCCGGGATCAGTTGTCGATATTGGGTATCAGATCGTCGAAGCTCTGATAACCGCAGTCCGCCAGCTGCAGCGACATTGTGTAGGTCTTGCTGCCCTCCCGCTGGCCTATGGCGGGGCGGTTGAGCTTGAGCTCCTGATGCCAGTACTCCTTCATCCGCTCGATCAGTGCCATGGCCTCGCTCTCGTCCAGATGAAGCTGGCACAGCGCCATGTAGTTGTTGGACTTGTGCATGTTCTCCACCAGATAGTCCCCTAGCACCGACATGGCTTGGCGCGCCTGCTGGCGGGCGAAGCGGCTGTGCTGCTCGAAGCTGATGCGCTCGCTGATGAGGAAGTGGTAGCTGTTGTCGATGCCGAGCTGCAAGATGCCGAGCTTCTCCAGTTTGCGCAGGTAGAGGTAGCAGGAGGCATCGGTCAGGCTGTACTCCCGCTTGAGATCGATCAGGGTCTTGTCGCGCCAGAAGATGTTGGCGAGAAAGGCGTAAAGCCCCGGCTCCTTGTGAAACGCCTCGTCCTGCTCCTGGGTGAAGACGGCCCGGCGGCTCTGAGCATCCTGGGTGCGATCCAGCAGCTCCTCGAACGAGAGCCCCACCAGGTGGCAGATCTCCAGCAGAGTATCGAACGGCAGGGAGGGCTTGTTCATCATGCGTTTGACGGTGGCGATGGAGACGCCCATGGCTTCTGCCAGGGTCTGATAGCGGATCCCCTTGTCGGTCAGGGTCTTCTTCAGGGTGTCGAGAATATTGTTGGCCAGGGTCTGGCTGTAGGTCATGCAACTATTCCTTTATCTGCATCTTTATGTTGTGTCAGAAACTGAGTTCTTTTCTGGTTATGGGCTCAGATATTGACACTTAAAAAAACCAGAGGAAATAAACCCGTTGAAAACGATTGAAATGGCCAGACCAGTTAGCGATGAAGGTTGCAGATAGTGATACTCAGCGGTGCATATCCTT
Source organism: Aeromonas sp. D3 (assembly GCF_027705025.1). Lineage (NCBI taxonomy): Bacteria > Pseudomonadati > Pseudomonadota > Gammaproteobacteria > Aeromonadales > Aeromonadaceae > Aeromonas > Aeromonas sp. D3. The sequence goes on from NZ_JAPDBE010000044.1 coordinate 29,766, forward strand.
CAACCGTTCAACATTTTACTGGTGATGCATAAAACATCGCGCATAATTCAAAACGAATCGGATTCAAGACCTTCCTGGTTGAGAAAACGATTGCTTGCTTCCAATTTAAGGGTTTTTTAAACCGCAAGGTTTTTATTCTTTCCTGGCATTGAGCGGAACTCGCAAGAGGTCCGCTTTTTTTCTTTTCCCCGAATTTGAGCCCGCCGTCAAGCAGAGGAGATCGCCGCCTCCATTTGTCATGCTGAGTGTTCCCCCCTCTTACTCTCCCTTGCAGGGAAACAGTTTGGGGATCTCCCGCACCAGCCAGCTCTTGGCCTTGCCCATGGTATCGCGGCGCCAGGCCAGCACGACCTGGATCTGGTGACGATATTCGGGGCTGATCACCTTGAGCCGACCGGCCTTGATGTCCTCTTCTATCCAGCTCAGTGGCATGGTGCCGACGCCTATTCCCGCCAGCAGGGCGTCACGCTTCTCTGTCATTGTGCTGACGGTGAGGCGTGGCTGTTTGTCGAGCAGGCGATAGGTGAGCACGGGTTTGCGCAGTGCAGAGTCGGCTACCGCTATGGCGCGGTAGCGGCGCAGCGTCTCGTCCGCCAGGGGCTCGGGTTCCCGGTGCAGCGGGTGATCCGGGTGGGCGACATAGAGCATCACCTCTTCCTGCAGCGCCTGATGCTTGATGCCGGTCATCATGATGTCAGGGTTGAGAGAGGAGATGAGCAGGTCTGCGCGGCCATCTTCCAGACACTCCCAGCTGCCCGCCAGCACTTCGGCGCGAAACCTCAATCGGGTATCCGTCAGCTCGGCCAGTCTTTCAACCAGGGGATAGAGCGCCTGCACCGGCACCAGGGCATCAACGGCTATGGTGATGTCGGTTTCCCAGCCCCGGGCCAGCGCCCGGGTTTCGCCCACCAGATGTTCGGCTGCCTCCAGCAGTACCCGGCCCCGCTCCAGCAGCATGCGGCCGGCCGGGGTGAACTTGGTTCTGTGGCCGCTGCGATCAAACAGCATGGCGTCCAGCTCGTCTTCCAGCTTCTGTACCGTGTAGCTCAGCGCCGAGGGGACCTTGCCCAGCTCGTCTGCGGCCGCCGCGAAGCTGCCGCGGCGATCGATGGCATCCAGCACCCGGATCGCCTCCAGGGTCAGCGCCCGTTCCTTGTTCGATTCCTTGGCCATTTCATACCTTCAATTTTTTTGAACATGTTTGCCAGTTTATCTCGCTAACAACTTAGGCCAAGTCACTTTAATATTCAATCAACGCTTAGGCAGGAAGGCCGAGCGGCCAAATAAAAGGTAGTTCCGGGCTGTGATATCGTAAATCAGGATGTCTGACTTCGGTGAAAGAACAACACACTATTTGAATAACCTCTTGCACGGATGCATTGATTCTGGCCAAACCGGCCCAGGCAATGACACAAATACCAAGAGAGTAAATTAACATGAAAAACGTAATCAAGATGTTGGCCGTTGCAGGCCTGATGACCGCAAGTTTTGCACAGGCTTCTGTGCCTGCCGACCTCAATGCCGCACCGGGCGTGCTGTTTGTAAACTGGCATGCAACCGCTGCGATGGATGGCAAGGCCAACCCCATGCTGGAAGTGCGCGATGAGTCCGGTGATCTGGTTGCCTCTGTCCACGCCAATCTGATGGGCGCTCAGCAGGTGAAGATACCAAGCCGCACTCAGGGCAACCTGACCGTCAGCCTGGGTGACCAGAGCAGTGACTACCGCATCCCGTTCGGTCTGGGTGACGGCCGCCAACGTTAATCGACCTATCTGGTACGTGAGGAGCACACCATGATGCAATTGAGAGCCGCAGAAGCGCGCGGCAAGGCCAACTTCGGCTGGCTGGATGCGCGCCACAGTTTTTCGTTCGGGCACTACTATGACCCGGACTGGATGGGACACTCGGTGCTGCGGGTCATCAACCAGGATCTGGTGTCACCCGGTGGCGGCTTCGCCACTCATCCTCACGCCAACATGGAAATCCTGACCTGCGTGCTGAGCGGCACCATAGAGCACAAGGACAGCCTCGGCCACGCCGAGCAGATACCGGCAGGGGATTTCCAGCTGATGAGCGCAGGGTCCGGCATCCGGCACAGCGAGTACAACCCCTCGCAGACGGAGCCGCTCTCCCTGTTGCAAATCTGGATCGAGCCGAACGAACACGGCACGGCCCCCGGTTATCAGCAGAAGAAGATTGAAGCCAACCCGGGATTGACCCTGGTGGCGTCTCCGGATGGCGAAGCAGGATCCTTCAGGATCCGCCAGCAGGCCCGCGTATGGCAGTTGCAGCTCGAACCCGGTGAGAGTCTCACCTGGGCGCTGGCTGGCCGACACGGTTACCTGCAGATGATTTCAGGGGCGCTGACCGCCAACGGTCTGGCTGCCCGACCTGGCGACGGGGTACTCAGTCGTGATGAACCCAAATGGGATCTGGTGGCAACGAGTGCCAGCCAAGCCCTGTTATTTGACCTACCCTGAAGCAGTCAGCGGTGATTTGACGTAAAACGAGGAATTTGAAATGGACAAGATGAAAGATATGGCACTGCTGGTGGGTCGTGTACTGCTGGCGCTGATGTTTGTGATGGCAGGCTGGAGCAAGATCGGCGGTTATGCCGGTACTCAGGGTTATATGGAAGCCATGGGCGTGCCCGGGTTCATGTTGCCGCTGGTGATCTTGCTTGAGCTGGGTGGTGGTCTGGCAGTGGTCTTGGGCCTGTTTACCCGCAGCATCGCCGTATTGCTGGCCGGTTTTACCCTGATGGCCGCCTTTATTTTCCACTATCAGCCAGCGGATCAGATGCAGATGTTGATGTTTATGAAGAACGTCTCGGTGGCCGGTGGTTTCCTGGCCCTGGCGGCGGCCGGTGCAGGGGCGTTCAGTCTGGATGCCCGCCTCGGCAAGAATTGGTAATACCCTGAAGGTTCAAGTTTTCCAACGCCTTTTAGCCGGTGCAACTGCACCGGTTTTTTTGTGCCCGGGACAAATGTGCGACCGCCCGCATATTCTGCCGCCGGCGCCATCAGGGGCAACAAGCGCCTTTTGCATCTTCCCCCTCGATCCCTGACAATCTCATTTCGTGTGAAGTGACGGGAATCGCTCATCTTTTTCCGTGCTCACCCCTCGTTTGAATTGGCGGGAGTCGTCCATGTTTACCCTTTACCACTCCAATCAGCTGGATCTGCTCAAGGAGCTGCTGGTCAACCACATCCGGCAGGCACCTCTCGCTCACCCCTTCGAGCAGGAACAGATCCTGGTGCAGAGTCCTGGCATGGCCCAGTGGCTCAAGCTGGAACTGGCCAAGGCATTCGGCATCGCCGCCAATATCGAATTTCCGCTGCCCGCCAGCTTCATCTGGGAGATGTTCACCCGGGTGCTGGCGGATGTGCCGCGCCAGAGCCCCTACAACAAGGGCGCCATGAGCTGGCAGCTGATGACCATTTTGCCCGCCCTGCTGGATCGTCCCGCCTTCGCACCGCTCGCCGCCTATCTGGGCGGTGGGGATGAGCAAGATCCTGCCGGGGATCCCGAACAGGTGCGACTGTGGCAGCTCTGCCAGAAAATTGCAGATTTGTTCGACCAGTATCTGGTCTACCGGCCTGACTGGATCGCTCGCTGGGAAGAGGGGGAAGGGCTGGTCGGAACAGGGAGCCAGGATCTGGCCGGAGTGAATGGTCAGGATTGGCAGCCGGAACTGTGGCGCGAGCTGGTGGCCCGCACCCTGGCATTGAGCCCCAGCGGCTACCACAGAGCCAACCTCTACGAGGAGTTCATCCACGAGCTGCAACGCACCCGGGATCTGCCGGGCAAGCTGCCCCAGCGGGTCTTCGTGTTCGGCATCTCGGCGCTGCCGCCGCGCTATGTGGAGGCGCTGCTGGCCCTTGGCAGCCGACCCGAGGTGGAGGTGCATCTGTTCGTCACCAATCCCTGCCGCTACTACTGGGGGGATCTGCTCGATCGCAAAACCCTGGCGCGTCTGGAGAACAAGCTCAAACCGGGCACGGACCTCGACACCCTGCAGGGGCCCGCCAACCCGCTGCTTGCCTCCATGGGCAAGCTGGGGCGTGACTATCTGCACCAGCTGATTGAGCTGGAGGTGCCACAAATCGAGGCCTTCGTCGATATCGACGAGGTGGACGCCAGTGGCAATGTCAGGCTGCTGCGCGCCATCCAGAAGGATGTGCTGGAGCTGGCTTCGCGGGGCGAGGGCCAGTTCGATCTCGACAGCAGCCACCACAAGAGCCCGATCGATCCAACGGATGGATCCCTGCAGATCCACGCCTGCCACGGCCCGATGCGGGAACTCGAAGTGCTGCACGACCGGCTGCTGGCACTGTTCGAGCAGGACCCGTCCCTCACCCCGAAAGACGTTGTGGTGATGATGCCGGATGTGAACAGCTATGGCCCCTACATTCAGGCCGTGTTTGGTGCCCGGGGGCAGATCCCCTTCGCGGTATCGGATCGGGCGGCGAGTCAGGAGAGCCCGCTGCTGCAAAGCTTCCTCGCCCTGTTGCACCTGCCGAACGCCCGCCTCGGCGCCGGCGAGCTGCTCGCCATTCTGGAGGTGCCCGCCGTGCTGCGCCGCTTCGAGCTGGATGACGACGAGTTCAACCAGCTGCGGGTCTGGGTGCAGGAGACCGGCATCCGCTGGGGGCTGGATGATGCCTACCCGGAGCGCTTTGAGCTGCCGCGCATGTCCGGCAACAGCTGGTTGTTCGGCCTGCGCCGCATGTTGCTGGGCTTTGCCATGGGGGATGGGGAGCCGGTGGCGGGCATGTCGTTCTGCGCCGATCATGGTGCAGGGCAGCAGGGCGCTGTGGCCAGCATATTGCCCTATGCCGAGATCGAAGGTCAGCAGGGCCTGGCCCTTGGCAAGCTGGCCTGGTTTGTCGACTCCCTGGCGGAGTTTCTGCCCCGTTTGCAGCGTGAGCAGAGCCTGCCCGAGTGGTCAGCCTGCCTCCTTGATTTGCTGGATCGCTTCTATCTGGCCGACGAGGAAGAAGAGCGCCTGCTGCAACTTATCCGCAGCCAGCTGGCCGACTGGCAAACCCAGCTTGGCGAGGCCCGCTTCGATCAACCCATCACCGCCGACCTGCTGCAGGATTACCTCGGCAAGGTGCTGGGGGAGTCCCGCTCCAGCCAGCGCTTCCTCGCCGGTCAGGTCAACTTCTGTACCCTGATGCCGATGCGCTCCATCCCCTTCAAGCAGGTCTGCCTGCTCGGCATGAACGACGGCGTCTACCCGCGTACTCTCGCTCCCATGGGGTTCGATTTGATGGCGGTGGCGTCGCGGCGCGGGGATCGCTCGCGCCGCGATGATGACCGCTACCTGTTCCTGGAGGCGCTGCTCAGCGCCCAGCAGGGGCTCTATATCAGCTATCAGGGCTTCAGCGCCCAGGACAACAGCGACAAGGTGCCGTCCGTCTTGCTGGCGGAGCTGATCGATTATGTACGCCAGGGCTTCGTGCTGGCGGGGGATGAGGCGCTCGACGACGAGACCTCCGGCGAGCGGCTGCTCAAGCACCTGGTGGTCGAGCACCCGCTCACCCCCTACAGCCGCAGCTACTTCTATCCGGAAGCAGAGTCCCGTCTCTTTACCTATGCCGCCGACTGGCTGCCCGCCCTCAATCCGGTGCGTGGTGCCGCCAACTTCCAGAGTGGCGAGCTGCTATTGCCGCCCGAATGGGGGAGAGAGCAGGGGCTGGAGCTGGCGGAGCTGCTGCGCTTCTATCGCCAGCCCGCCAAGTATTTCCTCAACCGCCGCCTCAAGGTGTGGTTCGAGTTGAACGAGGCCAATATCGAAGACAGCGAGCCATTCGAGCTGGACGGTCTGCAGCACTATCAGCTCAAGGCCCTGCTGCTCGATTCCCATCTGGCCCAGGGAGACAGCGCAGTACGGCGTGAGCGGTTGCAGCTCACAGGCCTGCTGCCCCAAGGCTGGTTCGGCAGCCTGCTGCTGGATGATCTGGACGCCGAGATGGGCAAGCTGGCGGAGCGCCTGCGCCCCTGGGTCAGTGAAAAACAGGCGGTGGAGATCGATATCTCCCTGGCCCAGGGCCAGCTGCAAGGGTGGATCGACACTCAGAAGGGGCGCTTGCTGGTGGTGAAACCCGGCAGCTTCAACGGCAAGGATCTGCTGCTGGGCTGGATCCAGCACCTCTGCCTCTCCCTGAGCTGTGCCCCCGGCGACACCCTGTTGTTCGACGCCAAACAGAGTCTGCGACTGCCAGCCCTCTCGGCCGACGAGGCGCGCCCCAGACTGGCGGAGCTGGTGGCGCTCTGGGCGCAGGGGATGAAGCGGCCGCTGCCGTTTTTCCCCAACACGGCTTGGGATTGGCTCAAGGCGATGGAGAAGGAGCCCGACAAACCGGATGCTGCCGACAAGGCGGCCCTCACCCGTTTCAACGGCGGCTGGATGGTGACTGGTGAGGGACAGGATGTTTATGTTGCCCGCTGTTTCCCCGAACTGGATGAAGCCGTGCTGAGCCAGTTGCAGGCGCTGGCTCGCGAGCACCTGACCCCGCTGCTCAAGACCCTGGAGGAGCTGAAATAATGGCTAACCCGCTCAATACCCTGCGCTTTCCCCTCCACGGTGAACGACTGATCGAAGCCTCTGCCGGTACCGGCAAGACCTACACCATAGCCGGTCTCTACCTGCGGTTGCTGTTGGGGCACGGCCCGCTTATCGAAGAGGGGGCGGATGCCGGTCAGCCCAGCGCCCACGAACGGCCGCTCTCTGTGACCGAGATCCTGGTGGTGACCTTTACCGAGGCTGCCACCGCCGAGCTGCGCGGGCGGATCCGCGCCCGCATCCACGAGGCGCGCCTCGCGTTTTTGCGTGGTGAGAGCAAGGATGTGCTGCTGACCCAGCTGCTTGAAGAGGTGGAGGATCACGAACTGGCGGCCCGTCGCCTGCTGGCCGCCGAACGGCAGATGGACGAGGCGGCTGTCTTTACCATCCACGGCTTCTGCCAGCGGATGCTCACGCAGAATGCCTTCGAGTCGGGCGCCCTCTTTGAAACCGAATTTCTCACCGATGACAGCCAGCTCAGGCTGCAGGCGGTGAGCGACTACTGGCGCGCCGAGTTCTATCCGGTGGATAAAACCCTCGCCAGCTCGGTGCGCGCGCTCTGGCCGAGCCCCGCCGCCCTGCTGCGGGAGATGAGCAGCTGGCTCGACAACAGCGAGCTGGAGATACTGCCTGCGCTGGGGGATGAGACCCTTGCCGCTCGTCATCAGGCGGCCATGGCCCGCATCGAGGCGGTGAAGAGTGAATGGCTGGCGCAGACGGACGAGATCCGCCGCCAGACGGATGGGCAAGTAAGCCGCTACACCGGCAAGAACTACGAAGGCTGGCTTGCCAAGATAGCTGACTGGGCGCAAGACGAGGCCAGTGGCTACGCCATCCCCAAGGAGCTGGAGCGCTTTGGCCAGACGGTGCTGGAGGAGAACCTCAAGAAGGGGGGCGCAGTGCCGACCCTGCCGCTGTTCAGCGAGATCGACGAACTGCTGGCGAGCCGCCCCGGTATTCGTGACCTTATCCTGCAACGGGCGGCCAGGGTGGTGCGCAGCCGGATGCAGGCCAGCAAGCGCCAAGCCCATCAGCTCTCCTTCGATGACCTGCTCAAGGATCTCGACGGCGCGCTCGGCTCCAGCCTGGGCGAGCGGCTCTGCGATCGCATTCGCGCCACCTATCGGGTGGCGATGATCGATGAATTTCAGGATACCGACCCCCAGCAGTACCGCATCTTCCACCGTCTTTACGGCGGCCACAAAGACACTGCGCTCTTGATGATTGGTGACCCCAAGCAGGCCATCTACGGCTTTCGCGGCGCCGACATCTTTACCTACATTCAGGCGCGGCGAAATGTGAGCGCCCACTACACCCTGGGGCGCAACTGGCGCTCCAGCAGTGCGCTGGTGGGGGCGGTCAACGGCCTGTTCGAGCGGGCCAAGGATCCCTTTATCTACGAAGCGGATATCCCCTTCCTGCCGGTGGAGGCGCAGGGCAAGAGCAAGGCGCTTGTTCTCGATGGCGCCACCGCCCCTGTACTGCACTGCTGGCAGCTGAGCGGCCAGCCCACCTTCAATCGGGGGGATTACCAGAGCAAGATGGCGCGCGCTACCGCCGCCGAGATCCACCGCCTGCTGACCCTCGCCCGCGAAGGCAAGGCAAAGATAGGTGATCAGGCGGTGAAGGCGGGGGATATCGCCGTGCTGGTACGTACCGGTGCCGAGGGCAAGCTGGTGCAGCAGGAGCTGGCGCGCCTCGCCATCGCCTCCGTCTATCTGTCGAATCGCGAGAGCGTGCTGGAGCAGGTGGAGGCGCGGGAGATTTTGCTGATTTTACACGCCTGCCAGAACCCGAGCGAAGAGAGGAGCCTGCGGGCGGCGCTCGCCACCGGGCTGTTTGATCTGGATGCCAAAGCGCTCGATGCGCTGGCCTCGGACGAGCGGGCGTGGGAGAGCGCAGTGCAGGAGTTTATGGAGTACCGCAAGATCTGGCACCGCCGCGGCGTGCTGGCCATGCTGCGGGCCCTGCTGCACAGGCGCAATCTCGCCTCCTCCCTGCTGGCGAGCCCCTATGGGGAGCGGCGGCTGACCAACTTCCTCCATCTGGCTGAGCTGCTGCAACAGGTGAGCAGCGAGCTGGATGGGGAATATGCCTTGCTGCGCTGGCTGGGGGAGGCGGTGAGCCGCCCGAGCGGCCAGGATGCGGAACAGGTACTGCGGCTCGAATCCGAGCGCAAATTGGTGCAGATCGTCACCATCCACAAATCCAAGGGGCTGGAGTACCCGCTGGTGTTCCTGCCCTTTATCTGCAGCCACAGAACCGCCGAGACCCCGCTCTATCACGAGGCGGACGAGGTGGGCAATCGCACCATTCTCGATCTGACCGGCGCCGAGGGCTCCTTGGCGGAAGCGGACAAAGAGCGCCTCGCCGAAGATTTGCGACTGCTCTACGTGGCGCTGACCCGGGGCGTCTACGCCACCTGGCTGGGGCTGGCACCGGTGCGGGCCGGTAACGGCAAATCGGAGAAGACAGACCTGCACCACACCGCCATCGGCTATCTGCTGCAAAAGGGCGAAGAGGGGGATGCCGAGACACTGGCGATCGCCCTGACCGAGCTGTCGCAGGCGCTGCCCGGGGTAGCTGTCGGTGAGCCCTCGCTCACCCGTCCCGCCCCGCTGCCAGTGGAGCAGGAGCAGCTTGGCGAGCCGCAGGTGCGCCACTTTAGCGGGTCCCTTGAGCGGGACTGGTGGATCAGCTCCTACTCGGGTCTGGCGGCGCAAGGAAATGGTCACAGCAAGGGCGTGCTCGCCAATCCCGGCTTCGATGACGAGGTAGCCACAGAGTCGGCGAGCGCGGCTGCCTTGCTGGCCGAGTCGGGGGAGGTGGCTGCGCCTGAGCCCTCCATCTTCACCTTCCCGAAGGGGGCACGCCCCGGCACCCTGCTCCACAGTCTGTTCGAAACCATCGATTTTCAGAGCGCCGGTGGCGAGTCGCTGGCGCACCATATCGCTGCCCTGCTGGCGCAAGATGGCTTCGACGAGGACTGGGCGCCCGTGCTGCAACAGCAGGTGGAGGCGGTGCTCGATACCCCGCTGGATACCGGCTTTGGCGAGCCGGTGCGACTGCGGGATCTGGCGCCCGAGCGCAAACAGGTGGAGCTGGAGTTCTTCCTGCCCATGGGGCGGGTGACGGCACCGGCGCTGACCGCGCTCTGCCAGCAGCACGACCCGCTATCGCGGGGCAACAAGCCGCTGAGCTTTGCCACAGTGCAGGGGATGCTCAAAGGCTTTATCGATCTGGTGTTCGAGTGGCAGGGGCGCTGGTATCTGCTCGACTACAAATCAAACCACCTCGGCATGAGCCCCGCCGATTACAGCCGTCCGGCGCTGGAGCAGGCGATGGCGGAACATCGCTACGACCTGCAATACCAGCTCTATTCGCTGGCGCTGCACCGGCTGCTTACCCTGCGCCTGCCGGGCTATGACTTCGAGCAGCATTTTGGCGGTGTCTTCTATCTGTTCCTGCGCGGCATGCCGCAAGGGGGCATTTTCCATACCCGCCCGAGCCATGAACTGGTACTGGGGCTGGATCGGTTGTTTAGCGCAGGCAGTGAGCCGCCAGCAGCGGGATCCCACTCATTGAACGAGGTAGAGGCATGAGCGACACCATGATCAGCACGGCGACCAGCGCCATCATGATCGAACGGTTGAAAGCACTGGCGCTGACGGGGCGCATTCGCCAGCTGGATCTGCAATTTGCCAAGCTGGTGGCCGATCTTGGCGGCAGCCCCGAGCTGGTGCTGGGGGCTGCGCTCACCTGCTTCGAGCTGGGGCGCGGCCATGTCTGTCTGCCGCTGGAGATGCTGGCGCATTCCGGTAACGAAAAGGGATCCTTGCGCCCGTTCGGGCTGGATCCCCAGCAGAGCCGGGATCTGCTGCTGGATCTGGCGGATCCTGCCCGCTGGCCCGCCCTGTTTGCGGCCAGCCCCCTGGTTGGTACGGAACAGGATGAGGGGATCGCCCCGCGCTGGCCGCTGCGGCTCTGGCACGGGCGGCTCTACCTCACCCGCTACCACGACTTTGAGCTGGGGGTGGCCCGCCATCTGCGCGCCCTGAGTGAACGCGCCGAATGGCCCGAGATAGCTCCGGCCCTGTCGCGGCTGTTTGCCCGCGACTACGGGCTGGTGTTCGGGGCGCTGCTCAAAGCCCGCCTCGCCCCCGACTTCTCGGCCCGCCACTTTATCGAGAAGTATCTCGATCTGGTATTCCCCCATGAAGTGGATTGGCCCGCCATCGAGGCACTGCTGGCCAGCGCCCAGGCGGCGAGCGACCTTGGCAAGCTGGATGCGCTGGTGCCCGAAGCGCTCTGCTGCAACGGCCAGAAGCTGGCGGCGGCCACTGCGGCGGCGCGCCCCTTTGCGGTGATCTCCGGCGGCCCCGGCACCGGCAAGACCACGACTGTGGCGAAGCTCTTGGCCATTCTGGTGGAGACCGGCCTGCAAGCAGGCAAGGCCCCGGCGATCCGGCTGGTGGCCCCCACCGGCAAGGCGGCGGCGCGTCTCACCGAGAGTATCGGCTCTGCCTTGCAGGCTCTCGATCTGCCCCCCGAGTGGGTCGAAGCGATCCCCACCGAAGCGGGCACCCTGCACCGGCTGCTCGGGGTCATTCCGGGTCGCAGCCAGTTCCGCCACCACGCGGGCAACCCGCTACACCTCGACTTGCTGGTGGTGGATGAGGCCTCCATGGTCGATTTGCCGATGATGGCGCGCCTGCTCGATGCGTTGCCGAGCCACGCCCGCCTGATCCTGCTCGGCGACAAGGATCAGCTCGCCTCGGTGGAGGCGGGGGCCGTGCTCGGCGATATCTGCAGCTTTATCGAACAGGGCATCAGCCCGGCGCAGGCGGACTGGCTCTCCCGCCAGACCGGCTACCGCTTGCAGGGCACGCCTGCCGGTGCACCGGTACGTGACAGCCTCTGCCTGCTGGCCAAGAGCTGGCGCTTTGATCAGCACTCCGGCATAGGTCAGCTGGCGCGGGCCTGCAACGGCGGCGATGCCACGGCGGTGGAATCAGTCTGGGGCATGGGCTTTGGCGATATCAGCCTGCACCCCTGGGCCAGGGAGGCTTACGACGCCCTGATTGCCCAGGGGGTTACCGGTTATGGCAGCTATCTGAAGGCGGCCCGCGCAGGGAAAGAGCCCGCCGCCGTGTTCAAGGCATTCAACAGCTTCCAGATCCTCTGTGCCCTGCGCGATGGCCCGTTCGGGGTGCTCGGGCTAAACGAGCGGCTCGAACTGGCCCTGTCAGGGGCCGGGCTGATTGCACGCGATGGCGACTGGTATGCCGGTCGCCCTGTGATGGTGGTGCGCAACGATCACGGGGTCGGCCTCTACAACGGCGATATGGGGCTCTGCCTGCCGGATGAAAGTGGCCGTTTAAAGGTATGGTTTGAGCTGCCGGACGGCACTTTGCGGGCGCTTTTGCCCAGCCGCCTGCCGCCCCACGAGACGGTCTACGCCATGACCATCCACAAGTCCCAGGGCTCGGAGTTTGCCCATACCGTGCTGGTGCTGCCCGACAGCCCCAGCCCGCTGCTGACCCGCGAGCTGGTCTATACCGGCATCACCCGCGCCAAGGCGCGGCTCGATCTCTACGGCGACCGCGCCCTGCTGGCACAAGCGGTGCGGAAAAAGACCGAGCGTTATTCGGGATTGGCAGAGAGGTTGGGGAATAGCAACCATGAATGATGAGCAATAATCTTTATCTGACTGAAACAGGGATATGTTATGGCATTAGATTTAAGTAGAACGCTAGGGAAGGTGCGAATAAGTCACCAAACATAAAAATGCGCCTTTGTAAGTATTTGAATTTAATAAACTAATTTTTT
>NZ_JAPDBE010000045.1:0-35054 GCF_027705025.1 Aeromonas sp. D3
GCATTCGCCATGCGAGAGTAGGACACTGCCAGGCACCCAACACGAAAAACCCCGCTCGATGAGCGGGGTTTTTTATTGCCTGAAATTCAAGTTTTGGTCGGCTATCACCTTATGACGGCACATTCCATATGGCATTAGCTCAGGCACCAAAGCACTACTGGCGTCTTGCCTCCTGACGTGACCGTTTCGTGCGCTATCATGGCTCTTGAGTTTTAGTGTTCCTATTGATGTTCTCCTGCCAAAACCCGCTGCCAAGCCTGCAATTAGGGTTGTATATGCCTCATAACTCGGTAGAGTAAGGGCATCTCGGGTTTACCTGTACACTCTCTTTTTTCTCTCTTGTACCGGTAATGCTTGGCCTGCTTTTATCAACCTTAAGTCAGTGGTATCGATATGGAACAAGTAAACAAGTCCACCTTCAGCGATGTACTGGAATATGTGCGTATGTCCCGTCGCCAGAACAAACTCAAGCGTGAAATCGCGGACAACGAGAAGAAGATCCGTGATAACCAGAAGCGTGTATTGCTGCTCGACAACCTGAGTGACTACATCAAGCCCGGTATGAGTATCGATGAGGTTCAGGCCATCATCGCCAACATGCGTACCGACTATGAAGAGCGCGTTGATGATCACATCATCAAGAATGCCGAGCTGTCCAAAGAGCGTAAAGACCTGAGTGCCAAGCTCAAAGCCATGAGCTCCAGCAAGTAAGCAAGCCTCTTTGCTACCTGAAAACACCGGCTTTAGGCCGGTGTTTTGTTTTCTGCCATCAGCTCGGATCTCTCATCAAGCTGCAACAATCGGCTCCCCTTTTTTTGATCGCCCTGTTACCATCGCTACAAAGCGGTCAACAGTTTTCAAGCCATTGACTTGAAAAGACTAAGCTTGAGTGAAACACAATAAATTGCGCAACCATGGTGGGGCTGATATGGGCGCATCAGAACAGACGGATTTGAACAAAGTGGCATCTCAAGATTCATCTGTCCCAAGCGCGGACGGCAAGTACAAGCGCAAGCGTCGTCCCTGGTGGCGTTGGTTGTTCTGCTTTCTCTTTTTGCTGTGCCTGGCGGCTGCGATTGCCCTGGTTGGCTATGAGATGCAGACCTCCCGACTGCAGTCGCAGGAGATCTCCCGCTATGCGGCCAAGCTGACCTATCAGGTCGAAGCTGGCCCCAGCAAGCAAATAATCTTCCCTGAGGATGGCCCCTTCGACAAGCGGCTCGGCTATGTGCTGTTGCCCATGATGCAGGAGCGTTTGCTGCAACGGGGTTATCAGGTCAGCGAGCAGACACACTTTTCCGATGCGCTCTATGACTATGCCAGCCGTGGTTTCTTTGTTCCCTATACCGAGAAAGTACAGGCCGGTCTGACCCTGCATGACTGCCGTGCCGAGCCCTTCTATCAATTCAAGTATCCGACTCACTATTACCCGGATTTTGCTTCCATTCCTCCCCTGGTCATCCAGTCGTTGTTGTTTATCGAGAACCGCGATCTGCTGAGCAACGAGCAGCCGTTGGCAAACCCGGCGGTAGATTGGCCCCGCTTTGCCAAGGCAGCAATGTCACAGGTGGGCAAGGCACTGGACATGCAGGATCAGTCCGCAGGGGGCAGCACACTGGCGACTCAGGTCGAGAAGTACCGTCATTCTCCCGATGGTCTGACGCTGTCACCGACCGAGAAGATCCGTCAGATGGCGTCAGCCAGTGTGCGGGCGTATCGGTTGGGGCCGGAAACCCTGGAGGCGCGCAAGCTGGTTGCCTGGGCTTATCTCAACTCTGTGCCACTCTCGGCCGCCCCTGGTTATGGTGAGGTACATGGGCTGGGTGATGGCTTGTGGGTCTGGTTTGGCGCCAATGTGAACGAAGTCAATCGGCTGCTGGATCCGGCTCGTAACCAGGATGCGGCACTTGAAGAGCAAGGGCTTGCCTTGCGGCAGGTTGTCTCGCTGATGATCGCACACCGTCGTCCCTCCTACTATCTGGCGCAGGGACGGGATGCACTGGCGACCCTGACTGACAGTTATCTGCGTCTGTTCGTGCAGGAGGGCATGATCACGCCGCCGCTGATGGAGGCTGCGCTCAAGGCCAAACTTGGTTTCCGCGACTTCCTCCAGTCCCCCGCTATGACTCGAGTCAACAACAACAAGGGCTTGCAGGTTGCTCGCACTCGCCTGAGCCGCCAGCTCGGGGTGCAGCTGTATGATCTGGACCGGATGGACCTGAGCGCGGATACCAGCCTCAATATGCCGTTGCAAAACGAGATCTCCCGTTACCTGCAACAGCTTGCCGATCCCGCGTTTGCCGCTCAGGTCGGCCTGTTTGGTGAGCGTCTGCTCTCGCCGGAGAAGACAGGGGATGTGCGTTACAGTTTTACTCTATTCGAGAAATCACCGGAAGGTTTCAAGGTACGAGTGCAGACGGACAACACGGATCAGCCATTCGACATCAACGAAGGCAGCAAGCTGGAGCTGGGTTCCACCGCCAAGTTGCGGGTATTGACCACCTATCTGGAAATCATTGCAGAGCTGCATGACAACTATTCCGAAATGCCAGCAGAGAGCCTGCGCAAGATTGAGGTCTCGGGTCAGGATAACCTCAGTCGCTGGGCCGTCTCCTATCTGATGACGGCCAAGGACAAGAGTCTGTCGTTGATGCTGGAGGCCGCTCTGGATCGCCAATACTCCGCCAGTCCGCACGAAGGCTTCTTCACCGGGGGCGGTATGCACACCTTCAACAACTTCCGCCGTGAGGATAACGGACGCATTCCTCCGATACGAGATGCACTGCGCGAGTCAATCAACTTGCCGTTTGTGCGTCTGATGCGGGACATAGTGCGCTACAGCCTCTATCGGGAGGGCAACCGCGCCCAGCTGCTCAAGGATGACAAGGATCCCCGTCGTACCGAGTATCTGGCCAAGTTTGCCGATAAAGAGGGGCAAACCTATCTGCTGCGCTTCTGGCGCAAGTATCGCGGCAAGACGGCGGATGAGCAGCTCGACACCTTCCTGGATGGCCTCAAGCCCAGCGCGGTACGGCTTGCTGCCGTGCATCGATATCTGATGCCGGATGCCTCGCAGGAGACCTTTGCCGCCTTCCTGGCCAAACGGTTGCCGCGTGACAAGCTCAGCGACAGACGCATTGAGCAGCTTTACACCAGCTATGGCCCAGGCAAGTATTCCTTGCCGGATCAGGGGTACATCGCGCGGGTGCATCCGCTGGAGCTGTGGTTGCTTGCCTATCTCAAGGAGTTCGACAAGGCGACCTTTGCCGATGCGGTTGAAGCCAGCCGGGATGAACGACAAGAGGTATACAGCTGGTTGTTCAAAACTCGTCACCGCAGTGCCCGTGACAGCCGTATCCGTACCATGCTGGAGGTCGAGGCCTTCCTCGACATCCATCAGCGTTGGGCCAAGCTGGGTTATCCGTTTGACCATTTGGTACCATCGCTGGCAACGGCTCTGGGCAGCTCAGGGGATAGACCCGCCGCGCTGGCCGAGTTGATGGGGATTATTCAGAACGGTGGCATTCGGGCCCCAACCCTGCGTATCGAACATCTCTCGTTTGCCAAGGGCACACCATTTGAGACCAACTTTGAGCCCGTTCACACCGAGGGTACCCGGGTGCTGCCCGCAGAAGTAGCGACTGCTTTGCGCAATGCACTCTCCAAGGTGGTGGAAGGGGGAACTGCAAGGCGTATCGCCGGTGCTTTTGCTCTGCCGGATGGCACTGTGCTGCCGATGGGGGGCAAGACGGGGACTGGCGATAACCGGATCGAGACAGTGGGTCGTTATGGCAATGTCACCAGTTCGCTGGCGCGCAACCGGACCGCGACCTTTGTCTTCTTTCTGGGAGAGGGTCATTTCGGTACCCTGACCGCCTATGTGCCGGGCAGCCAGTCTGACAAGTTCCGCTTCACCTCTGCCCTGCCAGTGCAGGTGCTCAAGGGGATGGCTCCACTGCTGATGCCTTATCTGCAACCCGGTACTCATACACAGTGTATGGCGGGCAATTAGCTCGCAAACCAGGATAAAAAAACGGGGCCATATGTTGGCCCCGTTTTACGCTGTGTTGCTTGCTGCTCGCCATGAGGCGTAAGCCATCACTTACAACAGGTCTTCGATTTCGCCACGCAGGTATTGGTACATTTCGCGATAGGCGACCGGCGGCTTGTTCAGTTCCCGTTCCTTGTTGGCGGAGCGGATCAGCTGGCGCAGCTTCTGGCGATCCAGCTCGTGGAACTGGGACATCAACTCGTTGAGTGCGCTGTCGCCTTCGTTGATCAGGCGCTCACGCCACTGTTCCAGGCGATGCAAGCGGGCATTCACGGTGGAGTGGCGGTTCTTGATGATGGAGAGCGCTTCTTCGATCGGCTCGATATCACGGCTGCGCATCAAGCGGCCGATGAACTGCAAATGGCGACGGAAGGACTCATCCTTCTTGGGTTTGAGTTTGCGGCCCAGCTCGACAGCATCGGCAAGCTCTTCATCCAACGGGATTTTTTCCAGCTCGCTGTGGCTTAGAGATACTATCTCTGCGCCCAGCTTTTGTAGCACCTCTGCATCACGCTTGAGCTGAGTCTTGCTGGGGCCCCAGTCTTCCAACTCGTTGTCGTCTTGATATTGACTCATCGGTCTCTTGATTCCTGTCATTCACGTTGGTGGATATGTTACCAGCTTCTCCCGCTGGGCGCAGGGGTCTGATATGCTTAGCCCCTTTCCTTCCTTCATATAGATGTGAGTTATGGATCAGCAAGACCAAATTCGCCAGGATCAAGCCCATCTCGAGGCCGTCGTTGCCGAGGCACTGGAGATAGCCAAAGGACTGGGCGCCTCGCTGGCCGAAGTCTCCATCAGCAAACAGACCGGGTTGTCGGTGAACACCCGGGGTTGTGAACTGGAAAGTATCGAATTCAACAAGGATGGTGCTCTGGGCATCGCGGTTTATCGCGATGGTTGCAAGGGTTCATCTTCCACCACGGATCTGGGCAAGCCAGCTATCCGCGCCGCCGTCGAAGCGGCCATGGAAATCGCCCGCCATACCTCTGCCGATGATTGTGCCGGTCTGGCAAATGCCGAGCTGCTGGCCTGGGATGCCCCCGATCTGCAACTGTGCCACCAAATCGAACTGGATCCCCAGCGCGGGATCGAGCTGGCCATCGAGTGTGAGCGGCTGGCGCTGGGTCGCGATGCCCGCATCAAACACTCCGATGGGGCCGGTTTCTCCAGCCACCTCGGCATCAAGGTCTATGGCAACAGCCACGGCTTCGTCAAAGGCTATGCTGCGTCACGCAACTCCCTGAGCTGCGTGCTGATTGGCGAGCTGGATGGCGACATGCAACGGGACTACGGCTACTCCTCGAGTCGCGACCTGGGTGGGCTCTGGAGTCCGCAACGCATCGCCGATGAGGCGGTGGAACGCACCGTCTCCCGCCTGGGTGCCCGCAAGATCTCCACTCGCCATGCGCCCGTGCTGTTTCACCCGGACACAGCCGCCGGCCTGTGGGGCCATCTGGTGATGGCCATCAGCGGTGGCAACCTCTATCGCAAGTCGAGCTTCCTGCTCGACAAACTGGGCAAGCAGATCCTGCCCCAGTGGCTCACTATCCAAGAGTTTCCTCACCTGCTTGGTGGACTGGCCAGTACGCCGTTTGACGGGGAAGGGGTACTTACCCGGAATATGGACATAGTACGCAACGGCGAGCTGATGAGCTGGCTGCTTACCTCCTACTCCGCCCGCAAGCTGGGACTGACTACCACGGGGCACGCCGGTGGCATCCATAACTGGCAGGTTTCCAACACGGGCCAGGATTTCCAGGGGATGCTCAAGGAGATGGGTACAGGCCTGCTGGTGACCGAGCTGATGGGGCAGGGGGTCAACATCGTCAATGGCGACTACTCCCGTGGCGCAGCCGGCTTCTGGGTTGAGAATGGCGAGATTGCCTACCCGGTGGAAGAGATCACCATAGCAGGCAACCTGAGCGAGATGTTTAGCCATATAGTGGCGGTGGGGTGTGATGAAGATGAACGCTCCAGCCTCAAGACTGGTTCCGTACTGGTGGAGAACATGAAGCTGGCGGGACATTAATACCCGCTCTCACGCTGAATCCATGATATGAAAAAGGCCCCCTCGCCAACGCGAGGGGGCCTTTTTAACAGATAGGTTCAAGGGATGGCAATCAGCCCTTGATACGCTCGATGCGCCCGCCCAGACCTTGCAGCTTGTGCTCGATATCTTCGTAGCCACGGTCGATGTGATAGATACGGTCGACTATGGTGGAGCCTTCGGCGACGAAGCCGGCCAGCACCAGACTGGCGGAGGCGCGCAGGTCTGTGGCCATCACCTGGGCACCCTTGAGTTGCTCGGTGTCACGGCAGATGGCGACATTGCCCTGCAGCTCTATGTCCGCACCCATTCGCACCAGTTCCGGTACGTGCATGAAGCGGTTCTCGAAGATGGTCTCTGTGACCATGCCGGTGCCCTTGGCGACGGCGTTCAGCACGGTGAACTGTGCCTGCATGTCGGTCGGGAAGGCCGGGTAGGGAGCTGTCTTGATGGTGACCGGCTTGAGAGTGCGGCCTGTCATGTCGAGGGTGATCCAGTCAGCCCCTTTCTCGATCAAGGCGCCAGCCTCTTCCAGCTTGACCAGTACCGCCTCCAGCAGGGAAGGATCTGTCTTGCGACAGGTGACTTTGCCACCGGTAACGGCTGCGCCAACCAGGAAGGTACCGGTTTCGATACGGTCAGGCTGCACGCTGTAGCTGCCACCGTGCAGACGCTCGACACCGTCGATGGTCAGAGTGTCGGTGCCCGCGCCCTGAACCTTGGCGCCAAGCGCGTTGAGGAAGTTGGCCAGATCGACCACCTCCGGCTCACGGGCGGCGTTCTCGATCACGGTGCGACCGTCGGCCAGGGTAGCGGCCATCATCAGGTTCTCGGTACCTGTGACGGAAACCATGTCCATCAGGATATGAGCACCCTTGAGGCGACCATCGACACGGGCCTTGATGTAACCATCCTCGATGGCAATCTTGGCACCCATCAGCTCCAGGCCGTGGACGTGCAGGTTCACCGGACGGGCACCGATGGCGCAGCCACCGGGCAAGGAGACGTCGGCAGCTCCGAAACGGGCCGCCAGCGGGCCGAGCGCCAGTATGGATGCGCGCATGGTCTTCACCAGCTCGTAGGGGGCGACGTGGTTGTTCACCGCACCGGTCAGCACTGTCACGTTGCCGTTGACCTTGGTGGTGGCGCCCAGCATCTCCAGCAGCTTGAGGGTGGTACCCACGTCTTTCAGGCGCGGTACGTTGGAGAGGTGGATCTCCTCATCACACAGCAGGGTGGCGAACAGGATCGGCAGGGCGGCATTTTTGGCGCCAGAGATGGTCACTTCGCCGTTGAGAGTACAACGACCATCGATCTTGAATTTGTCCATTTACTTAGATACCAATCAGGAGGGCAGTAGGAATTTACGTTCGCGTTTCCACTCGGCATCGGTAAAGGCCTTGATGGAGAGTGCGTGGATGGCGTTGCTGGCGATCTTGTCCATCAGCGGGGCATAGATGGCCTGCTGCTTCTTGACCCGGCTCATGCCGTCAAACATGTCACCGACGGCGATCACTTGATAGTGACTGCCGTCTCCTTTGACATGGACTTCGGACAATGGCAGAGCCTCAAGGAGTATCGCTTCAATTTCAGAGACTTGCATTATGCGTCCTCAGTTGTGAGCGGAGTTGACTGAAACAGACTGGCCACTCCATACAGGTTGGCCAGGGTATAAAAATCAGTGGAGGCGCCCACCAGTTGCGGTGTGGCGCCTCGTACCAATACGGCTTTGGCCCATTTGACCAGCAGTGCCAGCCCGGCGG
The DNA here is from genome assembly GCF_027705025.1 of Aeromonas sp. D3. NCBI lineage: Bacteria > Pseudomonadati > Pseudomonadota > Gammaproteobacteria > Aeromonadales > Aeromonadaceae > Aeromonas > Aeromonas sp. D3. The sequence continues at coordinate 7,865 of NZ_JAPDBE010000045.1, forward strand.
AGTCCAGGGTGGTGACGCCACTCAGTTCGAGCCGATCTTCCTGCCACCAGTCGGCGCGGCGTTGCCACAGGGCATTGACCTGTGGTGCCTGCAGATCGCCGCTAAATTTCATGACTTGATGACCAACGGCTTGGCGTTGTGAGCACGCAGCTGGGCGATCACTGCATCTATGCCATTCTGGCGAATGAGGCCGCCCAGCTCGTTCTGCTTGGCGGAGAGCAGGCTGATCCCTTCGGCGACCATGTCGAAGGCCTTCCATTCGCCGGTCTTGTTGTTCTTGCGCAGCTTGAATTCGAGGAAAATATCCGGCTTGCCGGCCTCTTTCACGCTGACGTTGACGGCTGTGATATTGCTGTCACCCGGCGCCTTGCCCGGCTCGACTTTGACGGTTTGCTTGTCGAAATGGGCCAGCGCATCGGCATAGGAACTCACCATGTACTCGGTGAACACCTCGACGAAGGCGTCACGCTGGGCCGGGGTGGTCTGCTTGATCTGGTTGCCGAGCACCTTGTAGGCAGCGAAGCGGTTGTCCACGTAGGGCAGCAACTCTTCACGGATGATGACCCGCAGGTGATCCGGATTGCTCTTGACCTGGGACTTGTCCGCCTTCAGGCGGGCAAAGGTCTGCTTGGCCGCTTCGTCCACCAGGGCATAGGGGTCGGCGGCATTGGTGGCGTGAGCCCCCAGGGAAAACAGCATGCTGGTCATCAGACCCAGCAACAGGGCGATCTTCTTGAACATGGTTACTCCTTACTTGCTGTCGGATTTGGTGTCGGAAGACTGGCTATAGAGGAACTTGCCAATCAGGTCTTCCAGCACAATGGCTGATTTGGTGTCTTCAATCATGTCGCCATCCTTGAGCATGCTGGTACCCATCTCCTCATCGCTGAAGCCGGGCATCAGGCCTATGTACTGCTCGCCGAGCAGGCCTGAAGTCAGGATGGAGAGGGTGCTGGTTTCGGAAAACTCGCCGGCACTCTTTTGCATCAGCAGGGAGACGACCGGCACCTGGCTCTTGGCATCCAGGGTGATGTCGCTGACCCGACCGACGACGACGCCACCAACCTTGACCGGTGAGCGTACTTTCAGGCCGCCGATATTATCGAAATGGGCGCGCAGGGTATAGGTTTCTCCTTCCGGTTTGAAACTCAACCCTGCTACTTGCAGTGCCAACGCCAGAATGGCACCGATGCCGGCCAGCATGAAGGCGCCAACCAGGAATTCTACTTTGCTGAACTTCATCTTTACCTTATCCAAACATGACTGCGGTGAGTATAAAATCCAGGCCGAGCACGGCCAGGGAGGAGTGGACCACGGTACGGGTTGTGGCCTGACTGATCCCGGCCGAGGTCGGCTTGGCATCATAACCGTTAAAGAGCGCAATCCAGGTGACCACCAGAGCGAAGATCAGGCTCTTGATGGCACCTTGCATGATGTCATCCTGCCAGTCGACGGATGCCTGCATGGCGGACCAGAAGCTGCCTTCGTCCACCCCCAGCAGATCCACACCGACCAGCTTGCCACCGAAGATGCCGATCAGGCTGAACATGAAGGCCAGCAGCGGCATGCTGATGACGCCAGCCCAGAAGCGAGGGGCCACTACCCGGCGCAGCGGGTCGACCGCCATCATCTCCAGACTGGAGAGCTGTTCGGTGGCCTTCATCAGGCCGATCTCGGCGGTCAGTGCCGAGCCGGCGCGGCCAGCAAACAGCAGGCCGGTCACAACGGGACCCAGCTCCCGCAACAGGGAGAGGGAAACCAGCGGGCCCAGGCTCTGCTCGGCGCCGAAGTCTTTCAATACGTTGTAACCCTGCAACGAGAGCACCATGCCGATGAACAGGCCGGAGACCAGAATGATGGCAACGGATTGCACACCCACGACATACAACTGTTGAAGCAGCAGGGGGAAGTGCTTGCGTGGCTCGGGTTTGCCCGCCAGCGCATGAAACAGCATTATGGTGGCACGGCCGATGGAGCTGATGACGCGTACGCCAACCCGGCCCAGCTTGCTTACTTGGCTTATCAACATCACAGATCCTGTAGCAGGTCGCCTGCCGGAAAATGAAACGGGACAGGACCGTCGGGCAATCCAAGCAGGAATTGCTCGACTTCGGGATTATGCTCTTCGCGCAGCTGCGCCGGCGTACCGTGCGCCACCACCTTGCGGTTGGCGATGATATAGGCGTAATCGGCGATGGTCAGCACCTCGTTCACGTCGTGGGTCACGATGACGGAGGTGATGCCGAGGGCGCTGTTCAGCTCCTTGATCAGCTTGACCAGCACCGCCATCGTGATGGGGTCCTGGCCGACAAACGGTTCGTCATACATGATGAGGTCCGGATCCAGCGCTATGGATCTGGCCAGTGCGGCACGGCGTGCCATGCCACCGGAGAGCTCGGACGGCATCAGCTGAGCTGCCCCGCGCAGACCCACGGCCTGCAGCTTCATCATGACGATGGTGTGGATCAGCTCCTCCGGCAGACCGGAGTGTTCCCGCAGCGGGAAGGCCACGTTGTCGTAGACCGTCATGCCGGTAAACAGGGCGCCGCTCTGGAACAGCATGCTCATCCGCTTGCGCACTTCGTACAGGCGAGAGCGGGAGAGGGTGGGGATATCTTCCCCGTCAAACAGGATATGACCGGACTCCGGCTTGATCTGGCCACCAATCAGCCGCAGCAAAGTGGTCTTGCCTATGCCGCTCGGGCCCATGACCGCAGTGACCTTGCCACGGGGAATGGTCAGGTTGATCCCGTCGTATAACAGCCGATCTCCGTGACTGAAGGTCAGATCGGAGATGGTGATAAGGTCATTGTTCAAACAATTGTCCATCCGGTGTAAATGAAGAGCGAATTTTATGGGCTAGTCTAGGTCTAAGCAACAGCAAGGAACAACTATTGAACAGCCTGCCTCCTCAAAAGTGCGACAGTTTTGCGTCACCGATTGTCTCTCTTTTGGGACCGAGAAGTATCCGATTCGCTTATCTCGACAGACTTTTTTATAATCCCGCAGCAAATTTCCGCCCGGAGCTGTGCCTTTATGTCTGTAAAGCCTGAGAAAGTGTCTGAACTGTTCGATTTTCGTCGCAGCGCCCGTACTGTGCTGGACATTGAAAAACAAGCGATTGATGGACTCTATCAGTACCTGAACGATGCCTTTGACAAGGCGTGCGAGCTGGTGCTGCGCTGCAGTGGCAAGATAGTGGTCACCGGCATGGGTAAGTCAGGTCACATCGGGAGCAAGATTGCTGCCACCCTGGCCAGCACTGGCACCCCTGCCTTCTTCCTCCACCCGGGTGAAGCCAGCCACGGGGATCTGGGGATGATCTCCAGCGGTGACCTCATCATTGCCATCTCCAACTCCGGTGAGAGCGACGAGATCCTGGCCCTGCTGCCGGTGCTCAAACGTCGCGGCATCCAGTTGATCTGCATGACAGGCAATCCGGCCTCCACCATGGCCAAAGAGGCCAACGTGCATCTGTGCATCAAGGTGGATAAAGAGGCCTGCCCGCTGGGCCTGGCGCCGACCTCCAGCACCACGGCTACTCTGGTGATGGGCGATGCACTGGCGGTTGCCCTGCTGGAAGCCCGCGGCTTCACCGCCGATGACTTCGCGCTCTCCCACCCTGGTGGCTCCCTTGGCAAGCGCTTGCTGCTGCGGGTCGGTGACCTGATGCATAGCGGCGATCTGTTGCCCCAGGTGGGGATAGATGCCACCATCAGCCAGGCGCTGCTGGAAGTGAGTCGCAAGGGTCTGGGCATGACGGCGGTCGTCAACGAAGAGGGTCTGCTGGCCGGACTGTTCACCGATGGTGACTTGCGCCGGATCCTGGATCTGCAGGTGGATATCCATCACACCTCGATCGCCAAGGTGATGACGACCAACTGTGTTACCGTTGGCCCCGAGATGATGGCGGCAGAAGCTGTCAAACTGATGGAAACCAGAAAGATCAACGGATTACTGGTGGTGGATGGTGACAAGCGCCCGCTGGGGGCCTTCAACATGCATGACCTGCTGAAAGCCGGAGTAATTTGATGCAAAACGTACCGACCCTTTATGGTCCGGTGACGCGCAGCCAATACGACAGGGCGGCGCAAATCCGCCTGCTGGTGTGCGATGTGGATGGGGTGCTCTCCAACGGCCTCATCTATATGGGCAATGACGGCGAAGAGCTGAAGACCTTCTGTACCCGCGATGGCGCCGGTATGCGGGCCCTGCTCAACGCCGGGATCGAAATAGCCATCATCACTGGGCGCAACTCCCGCATCGTCAGCGATCGGATGAAGAGCCTGGGGGTGCAGCATCTGGTACAGGGGGCGGATCAGAAGCTGCCCCACTTCGAGGCGCTGCTGACAAAGCTGGGTCTGGAAGCGTCACAAGCCGCCTATATGGGGGATGACACCATAGATCTGCCGGTGATGCAGGCCTGCGGGCTCGGCATTGCCGTGGCCGATGCTCATCCGCTGGTACTGGCCCGGGCCGACATGGTGACTCGACTGGCTGGCGGCGTCGGTGCTGTGCGTGAGGTATGTGACCTCATACTGCAGGCGCAAGGGCATGGCGATTATCAGCCAGAGGCCTCGGTATGAGCAGACAGACACTGTTGTTCGCCCTGCTGTTTCTGGTGGCGCTGGCCGCTTGGCAGATTGGTGATGTCGACCTGACGCCGGAGCCGACCACCAAGGCAGAAAACTACCAGCCGGACTTCACCGCCAGGAACCTGGTGACCACCCGTTTTGATGTCAACGGTCGACGCACAGAACGGCTGGAGTCCGAGTATGCGGAGTATTACCAGATCATCGAGCAGGCTACCTTCAACAAGCCGGTGGTCTACATGTTTGACAAGCAGGGTGAGGCCGAGTGGAAAGTCACGGCCGACACAGGTGTCCTCAATACAGATGACAACGTGATCCTGCGCGACAAGGTTCATCTGGATGGCCTGCTGCCCACCTCCTTCATCTCCACACTGGATACCCCCTATCTGGAGCTGGATCTGGTGACTCAGAATGTGAGAAGCAATCAGCATGTCAGCATAGTGGGTAAGGAATTCCAGACCGAAGGCGTTGGCCTGAAGGGTCATCTGGAACGCAAATATTTTGAATTACTGGATCAGGGCCATGCCATCTATTTCAATGAAAAACGCTAATCTGGCCCTCGCGGCTTTGCTGCTGTGCGGCACCGTGAGTGCCAAAGAGTCCGACTTTGCCGAAAAGGTCTATGTGGATGCGGTCAGACAGGTGGCCGAGATGCAGGACAACCGCATCACCTTCAGTGACGATGTCATCATCACTCAGGGCACCATCAAGATTAAGGCTGACAAGGTGGTGGTGATCCGTTCCGGCGACAAAGGGGCCGAGGTCATGACGGCCTATGGCAAGCCTGCCACCTTCTTCCAGATCCTGGACAACGGCAAACCGGTCAACGCCCACGGCAACAGCATTCGCTACGAGCTGAAAAATCGCCTGGTGACTATTACCGGTAACGGTCAGCTCAAACAGGAAGACAGTCAGGTCAACGGTGACCTGATCCGCTACGACATCGTCAAACAGAAGATGATCGCCGAGAGCAAGGGGCCGACCCAGCGGGTCAAGACGGTGTTCCTGCCTGATCAGGTAGAGAACTTCGACAAGCCCGCCGACCAGAAGAAGCAGGGAAAATAAACCATGGCAGTGTTGAAAGCAGCCGGCCTGCAAAAAAGTTACAAGCGTCGCATGGTGGTCAGTGACGTGAGTCTGGAGGTGGGTACCGGCCAGATCGTCGGCCTGCTCGGCCCGAACGGTGCCGGCAAGACCACCTCCTTCTACATGATAGTGGGGCTGGTGCAGAGCGATGCCGGCCTCATCACCATCGATGATCAGGACATCAGCCAGCAGCCCATGCATATCCGTGCCCGTAACGGCATCGGCTATCTGCCGCAGGAGGCCTCCATCTTCCGTCGTCTGTCCGTGTTCGACAACCTGATGGGGGTCATGCAGACCCGCAAGGGACTGAGCCGCGAAGAGCGTGAAGACAAGGTCGAACAACTGCTGGAAGAGTTCAACATCACCCATATTCGTGACAACCTGGGTCAGAGTCTGTCAGGGGGGGAGCGACGCCGGGTCGAGATCGCCCGCGCGCTGGCGGCCGAGCCGCGCTTTATTCTGCTGGATGAGCCGTTTGCCGGGGTCGACCCCATTTCTGTGATAGACATCAAGAAGATCATCCAGCATCTGAAAGATAGAGGCCTTGGTGTCTTGATCACTGACCACAACGTCAGGGAGACTCTGGACGTATGTGAGAAGGCTTATATCGTCAGCCACGGCAAGATGATCGCCGAAGGTGCACCGGCCGAGATCCTTGCCGATGAACAGGTCAAGCGCGTCTATTTGGGCGATCAATTCAGTCTATAGTAAGGGGGCATCTCTTCATTTCCTTTGACGACTGCCTCGCTGAACATAAGGATATCCCGACGTAGATGAAGCCGACATTACAGTTGCGTCTCGGTCAGTCCCTGACCATGACGCCGCAATTACAACAAGCGATTCGTCTGCTCCAGCTCTCCACCCTGGAACTCCAGCAGGAAATTCAGCAAGCGCTCGATAACAATCCTTTGCTTGAGCAAGAGGAGAATGAGGTTCAGGAGACCAGCCCGGAAGAGCCCGTCGACGACAGTCAGCTCGACTCCAGCGATGCCATGGCCCAGGATCAGATGCCGGACGAACTGCCGGTAGATACCACCTGGGAAGATGTCTATTCAGCCGGCACAGCCCAGAGCGCAGGCCCCATCCACGATGGGGAGGACAGCGTCTATCAGGGGGAAACCACCGAGAACCTGCAGGACTATCTGCTGTGGCAGATGCGCCTCACCCCGTTCAGCGATCTGGATGCTGCCATTGCTCTGGCCATCATAGATGCCATCGATGACTCCGGTTATCTGACCGTCTCTCTCGAAGATATACAGGCGGCGGTGAGCAGCGAGGATGTCGAGGTGGAACTCGACGAGGTCGAGGCCGTGCTCAAGCGGGTGCAGCATTTCGATCCGGTTGGCATTGCCGCGCGCTCGGTGCAGGAGTGTCTGCTGATCCAGCTCGGCCAGTACGCTCCTGAACTGCCCTGGCTCAATGAGGCCAGGGAGGTGATCAAGGAGCACATGGACTTGCTCGGCAACCGTGATTACCGCACCCTGGCACGCAAGACCAAGCTCAAGGAGAGTGACCTCAAGGAGGTGCTGGACCTTATCCAGCAACTGGAGCCCAGGCCGGGTAACGGCATCATACAGAGTGACTCCCAGTACGTGATCCCGGATGTCACCGTGGTCAAGAAGGGCAACAAATGGGTCGTTGAACTCAACCCGGATTCTGCACCGCGCATCCGGGTCAACGAGACCTATGCCGCCATGGCCCGTCAGGCGCGTACTAGCCAGGATACCCAGTTCATTCGCTCCCACTTGCAAGAAGCCAAGTGGTTCATCAAGAGTCTGGAGAGTCGCAACGACACCCTGCTCAAGGTGGCGACCTGTATTGTCGAGCAACAACAGGGCTTTTTCGAGTATGGTGAAGAAGCCATGAAGCCCATGGTGCTCAACGATATCGCCGAGGCGGTGGAGATGCATGAGTCGACCATTTCCAGGGTAACGACCCAGAAATACATGCATACCCCCCGCGGCATCTTCGAACTGAAGTTTTTTTTCTCCAGTCATGTGAACACAGAAGGAGGAGGAGAGTGCTCATCGACCGCAATTCGCGCGCTGATCAAGAAGCTGGTGACGGCGGAGAATCCCGCCAAGCCGCTAAGTGATAGCAAGATCGCGGATTTGCTGGCCGAACAGGGTATTATGGTGGCGAGACGCACGATCGCAAAGTACCGTGAATCCTTGTTGATCCCGCCATCCAATCAGCGCAAACGCCTGGTTTAGGCAAAACAAAAGGAAGACGTTATGCAAATTAACCTGACCGGACACCATGTCGAGATCACCGAAGCTCTGCGTGATTATGTGAATAACAAATTTGCCAAACTCGAGCGTCACTTTGACCACATCAACAATGTTCATGTGGTGTTGAGCGTAGAAAAACTGAACCAGATCGCCGAAGCCAAGCTGCATGTCAGCGGTGGTGAGGTGTTCGCCAATTCACAGCATGCTGATATGTATGCTGCGATTGATACCCTGCTGGACAAGCTGGATCGGCAGATCATCAAGCACAAAGATAAGTTAAATCAAAAATAACTATGCAACTTGAACACATACTGAGTCGGGACTGCACCAAAAGTGCGGTCCCTTGTACCAGCAAGAAACGCGCCCTCGAGATCATCAGTGAATTAGCCGCTGAGCGCTTGGGGACCTCTCGCCAGACACTGTTCGAGTGTTTGCTGGCACGAGAAAAAATGGGCAGTACCGGGATCGGTGCCGGTATCGCCATTCCCCACGGCCGGATCGGTGACGAGTTTCCGCCGACCGCCATCCTGATGACCTTCGCAGAGCCTATCCCCTTCGACTCCATCGACAATCAACCGGTTGACCTGCTCTTTGCCCTTCTGGTGCCGGAAAGTGAGTGCAAACAGCACCTCAAGACCCTTTCCCTGATGGCATCCAAACTGGGCGACAAGGCGGTTTGCCGCCAGTTGCGCCAGGCAACCAGCGATGAAGATCTCTATCAGATCATGACGTCGGCCTGATATTCGGGCCCTCGTGATGACCCCAAGCGGTGAGGCAACAAGATGCAATTAATAGTGGTAAGTGGGCGCTCCGGCTCGGGCAAGACAGTTGCCCTGCGCGTGCTGGAGGATCTGGGTTATTACTGTGTGGATAACCTGCCGGTCAACCTGCTGCCCCAGTTGATCGTGTCGGTCGAGAGCCAGTATGACAAGCTGGCGGTCAGTATCGACGTGCGCAACCTGCCGGTGAGCGCAGACAAGCTGGAGACCCTGCTGGCTCAGGTTCGCAATGAGGGCCGGGTGGAATTTTCCAGTTTCTTCTTCGATGCGGAGAACTCCACCCTGCTCAAACGCTACGGCGAGAGCCGCCGGCTGCACCCCTTGTCCCGCAAGCAGCTCTCGCTGGATGAGGCGATCCGTGAAGAGACCAATCTGCTGGCACCGCTCTCCTCGACCGCCGACTTGCGTATCGACACCACCAGCCTCAGCATTCATGACCTGAGCGAGCTCATCAAGACCCGGGTGCTTGGCAAGAAAGAGAACGAGTTGGTGCTGGTGTTCGAGTCGTTCGGCTTCAAGTACGGCATCCCCAAGGACGCCGACTTCGTGTTTGATGCCCGCTTCCTGCCAAATCCACACTGGATCCCCGAGCTCAAACCCTTTACCGGCAAGGATGAGCCCGTGGCCCGCTACCTTTCCAGCCAGCCAGACGTGATGCAGTTCATCCTGCAGATTGAAAACATGCTGGCGACCTGGTTGCCTCATCTGGAGCGCAACAATCGTAGTTATGTCACTGTGGGAATTGGTTGCACTGGGGGCCAGCACAGGTCCGTGTTCATCGCAGAGCAGCTGGCTGGCGCGTTCCGCTTGCTCGGCAAGAACGTCCAGATCCGCCACCGCACCCTCGACAAAAGTACGCCGCAACATTGATGGACCAATAGGAAGATCAGATGACCGTCTCAGCCTCGGTGGAAGTGAAGAACAAACTGGGTATGCATGCCAGACCGGCCATGATGCTGTTCGAGCTGGTACAGGGCTTCGATGCCCACGTGCTGCTGCGCAATGAGGACGGCATCGAGGCCGATGCAGACAGCGTGATCGGCCTGCTGATGCTGGATTCAGCCCAGGGCAAGCAGGTGGAAGTGCAGGTGGAGGGCCCCGAAGAAGTGGAGGCGCTGGCCGCCGTGGTGGCGCTGTTCACCTCCGGCTTCAACGAGGAGTGACTCACTCCCCGCCCTGGTTCAGGAACCGGTGCGCGCCAGCCCCTTGAAGCTGGCAAAATCCCGACAAGCCAGCAGACTCTTGCTGGCTTTTTCGTTCATCAGCGCCAGAAACAGATCGTAAAGCCCCATCGCCTCTTCGTAGTCCGCCTTGCTGATGGCCAGCACGAATATCAGAGTGGCTGTCTCGCCATTGGCCCAGTCGATCCCCTGTGGTGCCAGCACTGTATAGACCAGGGTGCGGCGGGCCAGTAAGCCGAGGGAGTGGGGGAGGGCTATGCCTTCTCCCAGCAGGGTGGAGACGATGCGCTCCCGTTCGTGGAGTGAACTTCTGAACCCCGCTTCCACCAGGTCTTCCTGTTCCAGCTGATCGCAGATGCGGGCGAACAGCTGGCCCTGGTTGAGTGGCTCATTGACTACCATGAAGTGGTCGGCATCGAAGTATTTGTCGAGCAGGTAGGGTCGGGTGCGGTCGATCAGCACCAGTTTGCCGAGCTGCTCCAGCTGATACTGGGTCGGGAAAGGTGCCACCTGCACCACGGGAGCGTTCTTCTCGCTCACCTTGACAGTGCTGATGACAAAATCCTGCTCGATCCGCGTCAATCCCTCGTAATCTCGCACCGACTCCAGGCTGGCCAGTTGCAGCTGGGGATATTCTCGCTTGATGCGCGCCTCCAGCACCCGGAAGGTGGCGTTGCCGGCATCGCACAGCAGCAGTGCCTGGGGACGGCGGGTGTAACCGATGTCGTAGTGGCGCTCCAGCCCTACCCCGATATGGATTACCAGGTAGCCGATCTCGTGGTGGGTCAGCCGGTAAGGTGTCTGCTTTATCCACTCCGAAATGGCGGCCAGCGTGATGTCGTAGGCGAGGGGATAGTACTGCTTGATATGATCCGCCAGCGGATTGTGGCTGCCGATCTGGTATTTGACCCGCAGCAGCATGGCGCTGATATGGGTCTGCAGATCCGCTCGCAACTGCAGGTCGCCGCGCAGATCATAGGGATAGTGCTGATGGATATAGGCAAGCAGATGCTCGACCAACTGCTCGCTCTCGGCGGCCATGGCCGGGCTGAGCCTGGGCGTGTCAGCGGTGAGGCGGGCCTGGATCTGGATGGCGAGGCAGGCGATCTCCTCCTCTCCCGGTGGAATCAGGGTCGGCAGCTCTGCATAAATGTCACTGGCTACGGCGGCCAGCGTCTCTGTGATGTCTTCGCTGGCAAACTGGCGTAGCTCGTGCCCCGCAGCCTGCCGCAGCAGGGCGACGGCGCAGTAGATGGTGAGCTGCTGCAGGCTCTCGTCGGCGAGGCGCAGCTGATGGCGGCTGAGCTGGGCATGGATGTGATTGCCCACTACCTCCAGCGTCTTGCTGGGGCAAAGGTTGGGCAGCAGGCTCTGCAACTGGTTGTTGTGGAGCAGCTCCTGATAGAGCAACTGGGTGAGGCAGGCCCTGATCGCCGTCTCCCCACCCTGGATGCGCATGCCCAGCCGTGGCTTGCTGTCGATGAGCAAGCCAAAGTGGGCGAGCCGCTCCCGCACTTCCGCCATGTCCCCCTGCAGCGCCGCCCGGCTCAGATACCAGGTATCCGCCAGTTCGTCGAGCTTGATCCCCTGTTCCGCCGTCAGCAGCAAGATCTGCAGGTGCAGCACTCGCTCGCGGCTGGTGCGCGGCAGGCTGCTCTCCTGCTCCTGGGCCGCCAGCAACTCATCAAACAGCCCCTGATTGTAAATCTTGAGCTGGTAGCCGCTGCCACGCTGGTGGATCAGGTGGGCGCCGTGGGTGGCAATCAGCTCGTTGAGGGTCGCCACGTCGGTGCGCACAGTGCGGGTGGAGACATTGAGGCGGCGAGCCAGCTCCTCCTGTGGCAGCGGTTCGGCATGGAGCTGGGTCAGCAGTTGATGGAGTCTGGGGTGGGGCAGCTTGGTCATGAGGGGGGACGGGACTCCTGTCGCGAAATAAAGGGTCGATGTTAACAAGCGGGTCATTAACAAGCCAGGCACCGGCCAGTGATCGGACCGGTGCCATCTTTCATCACGCCAGCAGTCGTTTCACCGTGGCGAGCAGGGTGCGTACATCCTGGGGGCGGGTCTGGCCGCTCTCGCTGTCGATGATGGAGCTGTAGACGTGGGGGATCACCTTTTCGACCCCGGCGTCCAGTGCGATCCGCACTATCTCTTCGAAGTTGTCGAGATCGATGCCACCTGTGGGCTCCAGCCAGAAGCCGTGGCGGGCACAGGCCTCGGCCACCGCCTGATACTCGTCACGACACTCCAGCCCTCCCATGGGGAAGAACTTGACCGAGCTGCCGCCCATGTCCTTGAGCATGGCGATAGCAGTGTCGATGGGCACAATCCCGTCCGGTTGCTGGGCACTGAGGGGCCCGGTGGAGATCTTCACCATGCCGGGGGTGCCGGTGGGGGAAATGAGGCCATTGACCAGCGTCTCTGGCTGGCCCAACAGCGCCCGGCTGGCACCCACCCCTGTGAAGACCTGATTGACGTGCTGGGGCTGCAGCTGGCAAGCCAGCTCGGCTACCATGGCGGACTGGCGTGGATCGCCCGCCCCCAGCCCGATGGAGAGAGCGTTGTCGATGAGCTTCGCGTAATCGCGCATGTCGGCGACCGCGGAGGGCACATCCGGATAGTTCTTGGAGAGTACACCGACCAGTACATGGCCTTCGGCCGCCTCATAAATGTCGACAGCATTCTGTTTGGAGCCCGCTAATACATTGAGGCAGACACGGTTGCGGTAGTAATTGGGAGTTAGGGACATCAATGATTCTCCTGAACGAGGTTGGCAATGGCGGCATGGATCTGGTCGAGCTGGGGGGCGGTGACGCTGCGCACGTCGATCTCGATGTGGCCTTCGTTGGCCTTGTAGCCACGGCAGTAGATGGCGGGGTTGCCCTGTTGCAGTCGAGCCACCAGTTGGACTGTGGTTATGCCGATCTGCTGGTGGTCAAAAGCAATATCGGTGCGGGCTATGTCGCGCCCCGCATTGTCCCATACCACTTTTGCGCTGACGCCCGGAAGCTGGTTGAGGCGCTCGATGAAGGGGGCCATCTTGGCGACCATGGCGGCGCCGCTCTCCTTCTCTTTTTCCAGATAGCGCTCTATGGCGCGGGTCAGGCCGAGGATCCCCTCCTTGCCCACCTTCATGGCCCGGCCTATGCCGTTGGCCTGCTGCTTGACCCATTCCACATACTGACGTTTGCCGAGCACCAACCCGCTGGTGGGCCCTTCGATGGCCTTGGCGCCACTGTAGATCACCAGATCCGCCCCCTGGTTGTAATAGAGACGCAGGTCCTCTTCCGCTGCCGCATCGACGATCAGTGGCAGCTGGCGAGCCTTGGCCACTTCTGCCGCCTCTGCCACCGACAGAATGCTCTTCTGCACGCAGTGATGGGACTTGATGTAGAGAATGGCTGCGGTATTGGGATTGATGGCGGCGGCCAACTGGACGGGGGAGCACTCGTTGGCATAACCGGCCTCCACCACCTTGCCGCCACCCAGGTTTACCATGGTGCCGACCGGCGCGCCGAAGTTGACGTTGTGCCCCTTGGGCAGCACGATTTCACTCGGCACCCCGTGGGCATGGGCGTGCAGCTGCTCCAGCCGGTAGGGGTCGCCACGCACTATCACGGCGGCCACCGACTGGGCTATGCCGGCGCTGGCGCAGGAGACCACCACAGCATCTTCCACATCCAGCAAGCCTGCCAGGTAGGCACCTGTCTTGTTGACCAGATCCTTCACCTCGAAGTAGTGGCCCAGGCCGAAGTTGACCGCATCGACCACCTCCTGCTCGGGGGTGGAGACGCCGAGAATGGTCATGCGCCCGGAGGCGTTGACCACGGGTTTGAGCTGATATTTCTCATAAACAGATGGCATGGTGTGATTTCCCATAGTGAGTCAGAACCAGGTCACCGCCCACCAGGGCGGCGAGGGGAAGCAGTTGCAGGTCGCCGCTGCGCGACTGTGCCTCGGTATCCATCAACAGGGTCGGGCCGCTGGCCAGTTCGAACAGGGTCAGATCGGCATCGGCGCCCACCTCGAGCCGCCCCTTGCCGGCCAGGCGCAAGGCATCGGCGGCCTGTTCGGTGACGCAGGCGATCACCTGCTCCAGCGTCATGCCGATGGCGAGAAACTTGGACATGACGTGGGCCAGGCTGTAGACGGGTCCCTTGATGCGGTTTTTGCAGTAGATATCCGAGCTTATGGTGTGGGGCAGTATCCCCTGACGGATGGCAAGCTCCGCCACCTCGAAGCTGAAGCTGGCGCCGCCGTGGCCTATGTCGAGCAACAGGCCCCGTTGCATCGCCTCGCGCACCGCAACCCGCAGCTCCCCAGCCGGGGTCAGGATGCGGTTGGGTTTGCCGTTGAAGCAGTGGGTCAGCAGGTCGCCATCTCCCAGCAGGGCGACTATCTCGTCCAGATCCGGCGGCGTGTTGCCCACGTGCACCATAAGCGGCAGCTGGCCGTGGGCCTGTTGCAGCGCCTTGGCCATGCGCAGTGGTTGCAGGCCATTTTCGCCCACCACGCTGCCGCTCATGCGTGCCTTGATGCCGACGATGAAGTGGGGGTGGCGGGCAATGGCGGCGGACGCGAGATTGGCATCCAGATCCCGGCTGTCCGCCAGCTCGTTCTGGCGCAGCAGGCCGATGCGGGAGATGTTGAGCAGGGCGTGCACCCGGGTCTTGCAGCCCGAGGCCAGCCGCTGGAAGTCATCCACGTCGTCGGCGCCAGTGCTGCCCGCGTCAATGACGGTGGTGACGCCGGACTCCACCCCTACCTTGTCCGGCTCATCGTGATAGATGGGGGAGGCGGGATAGCAGTGGGTGTGGCCGTCGATCCAGCCCGCACTTACATGCACCCGGCCAGCCAGATCCAGAGTTTGCTTCGCCTCGGTCTTTGCCGGCAGCTGGCCGATGGCCGCTATCTTGCCGCTTTGGATGGCGATATCGATGAGCTCGCCATTTCCCAGGCGTCCCGCTCTGATAATCATGTCATACATGGTGATGACCTCGAAGAGGCCGCCCCGCAGGGCGGCGGGTACTTATGCAAGTGCGACCGGGAAGAAGGTACCGAGCAGCATGGCACCCAGGATGGCGCCCCCTGTGATGGGCTTGCTCCATACATAGAACAGCAGTGCCCCCAGCAGGGAACCCAGTCCTATGGGGATGGAGGCACCCATGGCTGAGAGGATGATCAGGGGGCCCAGGAAGCGGCCCGAGCTGTTGCCAGCCCCCATCATGACGTCCGCACCGTAGGTGGAGTTGCTCTGGTTGATGGTGAACTTGCGCGCCAGGATGATGATGTAGCCAATCGCCAGACCAATCACCATGCCGGTCACTAGGGAGGCGCCGAAGTTCTCCACTGGATAGAGAATGCCGGCCCCCAGCAGCAGGGCGGGCACGCCCAGGCCGACGCCGGTCTGGATGGCGCCGCCTATGTCCAGGATCCCCACCAGGGAGCCCTCTATGATGCGGGCAAACAGGAAGCTGGCGCCAAAGGCCGCCACAGCACCGTAGGCACCCGTGTCCATGCCGGCTTTCAGCATGGCGACGAAGGCCACCTCGTTGAAGGCGCCGACACCGTACAGGTAGTACATGTGGGTTCCGGCAAAGACCCCGGCCGACAGCAGGCCGACGAAGATGGGGAAGGACCAGTCTGCGTACCAGAAGTTGTTTCTCAGTTTCTCATCCATGGTGTGGCCCCTTATTTATTGGCAAGCAGGTTATGGACGTTTTCCAGCCACAGGGGGATGCCCATGTGGAAGGATTCAATCAGCTTGAGGTCAAAGCCGCGGAAGAAGCCGCTCAGCACGAACAGCAGGATGATGGCACTCATCATCACCTTGGTGACATGGTTCCAGCCGCTCTCTTCGACCCCCTTGCCGATCAGGATGCCGAGCACCAGACCCGGTACTGCGTTGCCCATGATGAGCTGCGCCAGACCGCCGAAGATGGTGGCCCAGAAACCGGACTTTTTGCCCGCTTCGATGGCGGCCAGCCAGAAGATCACCGGCATGACAGTATTGACCAGCAGGTTGGCGGCAGGCACCAGCACCTTGACTGCTGTCACCTGCAGGGCGGCCGGTACAGCGGCAGCCGTGCTGTTGAGGAAGGCCACCACGATGGCGCCAATGATGCCGCAGGCGATGGCCATCTTTTTCGGGTCGTGCAGAGTGCTGGCGAGATCCCGGTTGCGGATCATCAGGGCCGCCGCCCCCCAGTTCGGCAGGATGCGGTGATCCACGTCCTGGGTGAAGGCACCCGCTGCCACGGTCGAGGCCCAGGCGTTGAAGAAGAAGCCCAGACCGAAAGAGAAGTGGGAGGCGGGATCCCCTTCGCATGAGTTGAGCTCACCCAGAGTACGGAAGGCGCCCATGCCCTGCACGGTCGGGGCGTGAAACATCCGCGCCGCGCCGGCCCCCACACCGACGCCCACCAGGCCGCCGATGATGAGTGACTTGATAAATATGATTAGAAACATCCAATGTATCCCTCTTGTGGGGTTGTCGCTGCGGGTGGCATCACACCAGGGTGAACGTCACCTTGTCGGCGTCCAGGCTGGTGACCTTGACCGTGATCTCCAGCTGGACGCGGAATTCACGGCGCTGGCGCGGCAGGAAGAAGAACAGGAACTTCTCCACCCGGACCGACTCCTCGGCCTTGAGCACCTGCACCTCGACCGGTTCGATCCGCAGCATGACGCGCGGGTTGTCCTTGAGCAGAGTGTGCTGCACCTGGCTGAGGGCGGCGGCGAACGCCTGCTGGCGGGTCGCCCCCTTGCCGTTGACGATGATCTGGGTGGTGAAGTCCTCTTTCATCAGGCGCGTCCGTGCTTCTTGACGAAGGCTTCTACCAGCTTCTGGCCAAGCTCTTCCTTGTCCATGAAACCAAAACCCAGCACCACGCAGCCGTCATTGATGGCGGTGACACCCTCCTCGACGGAGCGCATGCCGTAACGGCACTTGTAGCCATACTTGGTCTGGGCCGTGATGGCACCGGCGCCACCGCTACCGCAGAAGGAGATGCCGAGATCCGCCTGCTCCTTGTTCATCACATCACCGAGCTTCATATCGGCGGCCATGCCGGGTATCACGGTCACGCTGGCGCCGGCGGCTTCTGCCCCTGCCCCCACTTTCTGACCCTTGCCGAGACGATCTCCAATCACGAGTTTGATGGCTGACATCTGGATATCTCCTTTTGTTATTGATTCAGCACTGAGCTGAGTTCATTTTCTTTGGCGACTTCGAAATGGACGGACAAGAGGTGAGCCTCTTCATAGGCCAGCTTGTCCAGCCAGGCGACGACCTGTTCGGCCAGGCGCAGGGAAAGGGGGGAGATCTCGTCAAACAGGCTGAGATCGACCTCCGGCAGGGATTCCCCGCTATGGGAACGCCACACCATGGCTTTGACATGGGAGGCCAGCATCTGCTTTTGCACCTCGTTGGGACGTATGCCCTGATCGCCTAGCAGGGTGTGGATGCGTGCCAGGATCAGGTCGGTCTGGTGCAGCAACGCCGGGCTGTCCGGGGTCAGGTTCTGGTCATGGGTCTCTGTGTGCAATGTCTGCTCTCCAAGGCTGGCAGAAGGTATGGAGTTACCCTAAGCCTGCAGGGGCGTGCAGAGGAGGCAGCGTTTTTCCGATTCGAAGCGGAAATTCCCGTGCGAAGCGGCTTAAAAGGCCCATTTTTGTGTACCAGCAGGGGAAAGGGAGCTTATCGGGGCTGGATTAGTGTGATCGATGACGCACTTCTCTGGCAGATAGCCCCAGAGTCGCACAGGCTGAAACTGTGAGTCGTCTCACGTATGAGGGGAGCGAGGATCCGCAGAAATGACAAAGGGCGGTTACCCGCCCTTGTGATATGAAGAGACAAGAGGGTCAGCTGGCGGTAGCGCCACTGACATTCGTATTGGCCTTGCTCTGCTGGTAGCGCAGGTCTTCCTCTATGGTGACCTCCACTTCCAGCGGCTTGCCATCACGAAACACCGATATGGTGAGTTTGGTGCCGGGACGACTCTCGACAATCTTGTCCATGGCGGAGCGCACGCCGCTGAGCGCTTCCCCATTGATCTTGAGCAGCACATCCCCCCGCTTCAGACCGCCCTTGGTAGCCGGGCCGTCAGGATCCAGACTCTCGATTACCAGTCCGCGCAAATCACCGAGGTTCATCATGCGCGCCACTATAGGGTTGAGTTCAACGCTGGAGATGCCGAGGTAGCCGCGAATGACACGGCCGTTGGTGATCAGCTCATCCATGATCCGTTTGGCCAACCGGTAAGGGATGGCGAAGCTGATGCCGTAGCTCTCCTGATTGCCGTTGAGGTGATAGGCGGCGGTGTTGATGCCCACCAGATCGCCGCGGCCATTGACCAGGGCGCCTCCCGAGTTGCCTTCGTTGATAGCCGCATCGGTTTGAAGCAGGTCCTGCCGCCCGTTGCCGTCCGGTCCCATGCTGGAGAGGCCAAGGCGACCGGTCGCACTGATGATGCCCTGAGTGATGGTCTGGCCGACGTTGTAAGGGTTGCCGATGGCGAGCACAACGTCCCCCACATCCGGCTGCCTGTCGGGATCCTGAGGGATCACTGGCAGGTTGTCCGATTCTATGTAGAGCACCGCCAGATCGGTTAACTGATCGGTTCCGACCAGCTCGGCACTGAACACCCGCCCATCCTGCAGTGCGACTATGATTTGGTCCGCATCGGCGATGACGTGATAGTTGGTCAGCACATGGCCGCGCTGATTCATGATAACACCCGAGCCCAGCCCCTGGGGTCTGAGTTCAGCCTGGTTGCCCTGATTGCGGGAGAAACTGCGGGTGTAGATGTTGACGACGGCAGGGCCAGCTCTATGAGCAGCGTAAGAGAAGCTCAGTTCACGGGCATTGGTGATGATGCCGGGGAGTTGGGCACCTCCACGGAAATCGGGAAACAGCAGCAACAGGAGAGCCGCAACGGTGAGACCGAAGCCGACAGACTTGCCCAAGTAACTGATCAAAGGTGGGATTTTCATGTCATTCTCATCCGTACATGCAGCGGGCAGAGAATAACACTATCGGTGGATAAAAATCACCCGCGGCGAGGGCCGCGGGTGTGAGGTTATTAACGGATCACCAGATAGAGAGAAGACTCTCCGCGCTGTATGTTCAGCGCCAGCACATCCGGCTTGTTTTTCAATGCCTTGGTCAGCTCGGCCAGCGAGTTTACTCGCAAGCGGTTGACGCCAATGATGATGTCGCCTTTCTGCAGACCGGAGGCCGCAGCAGGGGAGCGAGCCGCTATATCGGAGACAGCCACACCTGTCACCGGCTCCGAGGTGGTGCTGAGCTTGGCCCCTTCCAGTGCAGGGTGCAGGACGCTGGCCAGGATCTCGCTGTCATCGGCCTTCTTCAGCATGACTTTGACGGTTTCTTCTTTGCCGTCGCGGATGAGGCCCAGGGCGACCTGCTTGTCGGCACCCATGGTCGCTATCTTGGCACGTAGTTCGCCAAACGAGCGGGTGGGCTTGCCGTCGATGCTGACGATGATGTCACCAGCTTTGATGCCGGCCTTGGCGGCGGCGGAGTCAGGCATCACCTGTTTGACAAAAGCGCCGTTCTTCTTGTTGTAACCGAAGGCCTTGGCGATCTCTGAGGTCAGCTCATCCCCTATAATCCCCAGCTGGCCCCGGCGAACTTCACCGTACTTGACGATCTGCTCAGACAGGTCACGCACCATGTTGGACGGAATGGCAAAGCCGATACCTATGTTGCCACCGTTGGGGCCCAAAATGGCGGTATTGATGCCGATCAGCTCACCACGCAGGTTGAGCAGGGCGCCGCCGGAGTTGCCGGAGTTGATGGCCGCATCGGTCTGGATGAAGTTTTCCAGATTTTCGATGTTGAGGCCACTGCGTCCCAGGGCGCTGACGATGCCGGAGGTGACTGTCTGGCCCAGGCCAAACGGGTTGCCGATGGCCAGTGCATAGTCGCCGACCCTCAGTTCGTCTGAATCGGCAAATTTGATCTGCACCAGATCCTCGGCCTTGATTTGCAGCAGGGCGATATCGGACTGTTTGTCTTCGCCTATCTTCTTGGCCGCATATTCACGACCATCTTTCAGGTTGACCTTGATCTCGTCTGCCTCGTGCACGACGTGGGCGTTGGTGATCACGTAGCCCTTCTTGGCATCTATGATGACGCCGGAGCCCAGCGCCTGGAAGGGCTGCTCGCTCACCTGCTCATCAGGCATGTTGGGGCCGAAGAAGAAGCGGAATTGTTCAGGTAGACGCTGGCGAGTGATTTTCTTGCCAGAGACGGAGATATTGACCACGGCAGGCGTGACCTGTTCGAGAACCGGCGCCAGGCTTGGCATCTCCTGATTGTTCGCCAGCAAAGAGGGCAGTGCAGCCTGCACAGGGGCCGCAGACATGGCGATACCGACACTGAGGGCTAGCACACTGAGCACAGAAAGAGGTTTACGCATATGAAAAACAGCTCCCAGAAAAAGTTGCAATGCAATCGTCAAGGTCTGACCACAACACAGCGCAATTAGTTCCGCGGGGAACTAACTGGACTGCTTGAGCAGACCGGAGGCGCCGGCATAGTCACGGGGCGGAATGCCCGGTTCTTCATTGGCCGGTATATCGGCACTTTCTTCAAGCAGTGCTTCACGGAACAGCGGTTCCTGTGCCTTGGCCAGGAATTTGCTCTGCTCAGCCATGTGGCGATAGAGGGTCTGATACTGCTCGGCAAGCTGCTCCATCAGAGCTGCGCTGTCGGCAAAGTGGGTGTTGATCTGGCCCTGGTAGCTTTCCAGCTCCGTGTGCGCTTTTTTCAGCTCTTGTTCCAGACGTCCGGCATCCCGGCTGCGCACCGTGAAGCGGCCGATGATGATACCGATAATCAAGGCGGCGACAGCCAGCAGGATCCCGTTTAACAGACTCATAGATGCTCCTTGTTACAGCTAAATCAATGTGTGTTGAGGCGGCCTGGATGGCCGCTACGCCTTGATGGCACTATACCGTGCACCCCGAGAGCGTGATACCATTTTGTCCTTCATTCAGGGACTTGGAGGCGGTTGACAGGATGACCCCGCAGCAAAAATATCAGCAGGATTTGCAGCGCCCCGGCTTTGTGGCCGACCCGGCCCAGGCGATGGCCGTGACCCGTCTGCAGCGACTCTATCAGGATTTGTGCCAAAGCCCGACTCCGACCAGATCCCGCGGCCTGTTGGGCTGGTTGCAAAAGCCCAAGGCCAAGGAGCCTGTCCTCGGACTATATATGTGGGGCGGAGTGGGCAGAGGCAAGACCTGGCTGATGGATACTTTTTTCGAGAGCCTGCCGGGGACGCGAAAACTGCGTATCCACTTCCACCGTTTCATGCACAGGGTGCACGACGAACTCAAGGGGCTGACCGGCCAGGCCGATCCGCTCAAGCTCATCGCCAGCAAGCTCGCCAGCGAGACAGATGTCATCTGTTTCGATGAGTTTTTTGTCTCCGACATCACGGATGCCATGCTGCTTGGCACCCTGTTCCAGGAGCTGTTTGGTCATGGCGTTGTGCTGGTGGCGACCTCCAACATCCCGCCACAGGACCTTTATCGCAATGGTCTGCAACGAGCCCGTTTTCTGCCAGCAATCGAGCTCATCGAGCGTCATTGCGAGGTACTTAACGTGGATGGTGGCATCGACTATCGCTTGCGTACCCTGGAGCAGGCAGAGATATATCACTTTCCGCTGGATCAGCAGGCAAAATCCAATCTGGACCGATATTTCCAACAGTTAACGGGTCTGGAGCAGGTCAGCGCTGGCAGTGTCGAGATCAATCATCGTCAATTGACGTCGCTGGGAATGGGGGAAGGTGTGCTGTACATGGAGTTCGAGCAACTTTGCTGTACTCCTCGCTCACAGGGCGACTATATAGAGCTGGCCCGCCTGTTTCATACTGTGCTGCTTGCCAATGTGCAACCCATGGGGGCGGGCACGGATGATGCGGCTCGTCGCTTCATCGCCATGGTGGACGAGTTCTATGAACGGCACGTCAAACTCATCATGTCGGCGGCTGTCCCCATGACAGAACTCTACGGGAACGGGCTGTTGAATTTCGAATTCAAACGTTGTCTTTCACGGCTTCAGGAAATGCAATCGCACGAATACCTTGCCAGAGTGCACCTTCCTTAGTCACAATACCGCGCCTGCCAGTCGGATGGGCATCTGCGGCAGGTAGGGCCGGGCGACATTTGCTAGCTTCATGGCAGTGAAATTAGCAGGTGATATTTAAGGCAACTTCACTTATAATCGCCCGGCCCACGTTACAGCTGTCGATAAGACAGCGACACTTTAAGCTTTACTTGTATTCGAAGGGGTACAGGTAGGCCATCGTTTGTTGTTTGTGGGAGAGCCCCCATAAGCAATTGGGTCTGTAACAGGTAATTGGGTTTAACTTAATGAAAACTTTCGTTGCCAAGCCAGAAACCGTAAAACGTGACTGGTACATTGTGGACGCAGAGGGTAAAACCCTGGGTCGTATCGCAACCGAGATCGCTTCTCGTCTGCGTGGTAAGCACAAAGCTGAATATACTCCGCACGTTGACACCGGTGATTACATCATCGTTGTAAACGCTGAGAAGGTACATGTAACCGGTAAGAAATTTACCGATAAAATCTACCATTCTCACTCCGGTTTCCCGGGTGGTATCAAGTCAATCAGCTTCGACAAGCTGATCAAGCGTAAGCCGGAAATGGTAATCGAAGCTGCTGTCAAAGGTATGCTGCCGAAGGGTCCTCTGGGCCGTGCCATGTTCCGTAAACTGAAAGTTTACGCAGGCGCCGAGCATGCTCATGCTGCTCAGCAACCTCAAGTACTGGATATCTAATCGGGAACTGGCAACATGGCAGAAAATCAATACTACGGTACCGGCCGTCGCAAAAGCTCCACTGCTCGCGTGTTTATCAAAGCGGGTAGCGGTAAAATCGTAATCAACCAGCGCTCCTTGGAGCAGTACTTTGGCCGTCCGACTGCCCGCATGGTAGTTCGTCAGCCGCTGGAACTGGTTGAGATGACCGAGAAACTGGATCTGTACATCACCGTTAATGGTGGTGGCATCTCCGGTCAAGCTGGTGCGATCCGTCACGGTATCACTCGTGCTCTGATGCAGTACGATGAAACCCTGCGCGCCGAACTGCGTAAAGCAGGCTTTGTTACTCGCGATGCCCGTAAGGTTGAGCGTAAGAAAGTCGGTCTGCACAAAGCTCGTAAGCGTCCGCAGTACTCCAAGCGTTAATTCGCTTTTTGTACTCACTCTCACGAGTGTCAAAAAAGCCTGGCCATGTGCCAGGCTTTTTTTATTGGTAATATTACCTACGCCAATGCTAACACCACGTCACAAAAGACAAAAAAATGTATATTTATTGTTTTTGCCCTTCGCTGGTCTTTCTTGTCAAGTTGTTATCTTTTCTTTAAAATTCCCTCGGTTTTTCTGTGACAATTGTAACTCCGCTTCCGCCGCTGTTGTCACGGAAGAAAGGGGAACAGGGACACAATAAGAATGTGCGGAGTCCACATGGGAGAGTTTTTGGATGAGCAATGCGCCAGTTGATACCGGTCGCCGCAGATTTCTTACCTGGTCAACGGTTGCCGTTGGTGGGGTAGGAGCTGCTTTTACCGCAGTGCCGTTTATAAAGTCATGGAACCCGAGTGCCAAGGCCAAAGCGGCGGGCGCTCCGGTAGAAGTGGATATCAGTAAGTTGGAACCAGGCCAGCTCATCCGTGTTGAGTGGCGAGGCAAACCGGTCTGGGTGGTGAAACGCACCAAGCAGACGCTGGATGCACTGGCGGCTCACGATGGCCAGCTGCGGGATCCCGCATCTGACGAACCACAGCAGCCGGATTATGCCCATAACGGCTATAGATCCATCAAACCCGAAATCTTTGTTGCGGTCGGCATTTGTACCCATCTGGGATGCTCTCCTTCCTACCTGCCGGATAACTTCGGTGAGCAGGTTCAAGGCGTGACCTCCGGATTCTTCTGCCCGTGCCATGGCTCCAAGTTCGACATGGCTGGTCGAGTGTTCCAGGGGGTGCCTGCACCCTTGAACCTGGTCATTCCGCCGTACCAATATCTTAGCGACACCACCATCCTGGTCGGTGCCGATGATGGCAAGGAGGCCTGACCATGTTTTCCAAACTGATGGGCTGGATTGACTATCGCTTTCCGCTCACTGCCATGTACAACGACCATATGGCCAAGTACCCGGCACCAAAGAACCTGAATTTCTGGTACTTCTTTGGCTCGCTGGCCATGTTGGTACTGGTCAATCAGATCATCACCGGCATCTGGCTGACCATGAACTACAACCCCTCCGCTGAGGGTGCCTTTGCCTCAGTCGAATACATAATGCGGGATGTGGACTACGGCTGGCTGCTGCGCTACATGCACTCCACCGGGGCCTCTGCGTTCTTTGTCGTTGTGTATCTGCACATGTTCCGCGGCATGATCTATGGCTCTTATCAGAAGCCGCGTGAGTTGCTCTGGATCTTCGGCATGCTGATCTTCCTGGTGCTGATGGCGGAAGCCTTCATGGGATATCTGCTGCCCTGGGGCCAGATGTCATTCTGGGGGGCTCAGGTCATCATCTCGTTGTTTGGTGCCATTCCGGTGATCGGAGAGGATCTGACCCTGTGGATCCGTGGTGACTATGTCATCTCGGGGGCGACCCTGAACCGCTTCTTCGCGCTGCATGTCATCGCGCTGCCGCTGGTGCTGGTGATGCTGGTCGCCATGCACATATTGGCGCTGCACGAAGTGGGCTCCAACAACCCTGACGGCATCGACATCAAGAAGCACAAGGATGCCAACGGCTGGCCGCTGGATGCGGTGGCTTTCCACCCTTACTTCACCGTCAAGGACATGATCGGTGTGGCGGGTTTCCTGTTCCTGTTCTGCGCCATCATCTTCTTCAAGCCGGATATGTGGGGCTACTTCCTCGAGAAGCCGAACTTTGAAGTGGCCAATGGTCTGAAAACGCCCGAGCACATTGCGCCCGTGTGGTACTTCACTCCCTTCTACGCCATTTTGCGTGCGGTACCTGACAAGTTGCTGGGTGTCATCATGATGGGCCTCTCCATCGTAGTGCTGTTCCTGCTGCCCTGGCTGGATCGTTGCAAGGTGCGCTCCGTTCGCTATCGCAGCACGCTGCACAAGTTGAATATCGCCCAGTTCGTGGTCTGCTTCGTCATTCTCGGTATCCTCGGCGTCTTGCCATCGACCCCGACCTTGACCCTGGTTGCCCAGTTCTGCTCGCTGGGGTATTTCGGGTTCTTTGTCCTGCTGTTCTTCTACAGCAAGAATGAGCGTACCAAGCCGCTGCCGGAGAGGGTGACATTCAAAT
Source organism: Aeromonas sp. D3 (assembly GCF_027705025.1). NCBI lineage: Bacteria > Pseudomonadati > Pseudomonadota > Gammaproteobacteria > Aeromonadales > Aeromonadaceae > Aeromonas > Aeromonas sp. D3. Next base: position 33,086 of record NZ_JAPDBE010000045.1, read on the forward strand.
GAAAAGAATAATATTTGCAGTGCTGGCCCTGCTGCCTAGCCTGGCGCTTGCTGCAGGCGGTACTTTCCCGCTGGACAAGGCCGACTATGACCTGAGTGACAAGGCGTCTCTGCAGCGTGGTGCCACGACTTTCATGAACTACTGTGCCGGTTGTCACTCTACCCAGTACCAGCGCTACAACCGCGTTGCGCAAGACCTGGAGATTCCTGATGAGCTGATGAGGGAAAATCTTATCTTCACGGGAGCCAAAATCGGCGATCTGATGAAAATCGCCATGTCGGAGAAGGATGCGGCCAAGTGGTTTGGTGCTCCACCTCCCGATCTGACGCTGGTAGCGAGGGTGCGCGGGGCTGACTGGGTTTATACCTATCTGCGCTCTTTCTATGTGGATGAGACTCGTCCGTTTGGCGTGAACAACGCTGTTTTTCCGTCCGTGGGCATGCCTCACGTGCTGGAGCCGCTGCAAGGCACGCCCCGTGCCGAGTTTGCGACCCACACTGTGGATGGGGTGGACGTACAGCAGGTTGTCAGTGTCAAATCTGACGGCAACGGTGAAATGAATAACGAAGAGTATGATCAGACGGTACTGGATCTGGTAAACTTCTTGGTCTACTCGGCTGAGCCGGTACAACAGGAGCGCGAACGCATGGGCTTCTGGGTACTTGGATTCATCGTAATCTTCTTCATCTTCACTGTGCTGTTGAAGAAGGAATTCTGGCGCGACGTTCACTAAGCGACCAGATCCGGGTAATATAATGCACGGCAATGAAGACCAAGATGCTTCATTGCCGTTTCTGCTTTTTAATGACGGGAGGGTTCAATGGCTGTAGCTGCCAATAAGCGTTCGGTAATGACGCTGTTTTCCGGTGCCAACGATATGTTCAGCCATCAGGTGCGTATTGTCCTGGCGGAGAAGGGTGTTAGCGTAGATATTTGCCAGGTTGACCCAAGCAACTTGCCAGATGAGCTGGCCGAGCTGAACCCGTACAACACTGTACCGACTCTGGTCGATCGTGAGCTGGCACTGTACACCTCACGCATCATCATGGAGTATCTAGACGAGCGCTTCCCGCACCCGCCCCTGATGCCGGTTTACCCGGTTGCCCGTGGTAACAGCCGCCTGATGATGCATCGCATCGAGCTGGACTGGTACTCCTTGGCCGACAAGATCATGGCAGGTACCGATGTCGATGCGGCGCGTGCCGAATTGCGTGACAACTTGCTGGCCATCGCGCCTATATTCGGTGAAATGCCGTATTTCATGAGCGAAGAGTTCGGCCTGGTCGATTGCTACATGGCACCGCTGTTGTGGCGTCTGCCCAGTCTGGGGATCGATTTCGCCGGTCGTGGTGCCAAAGAGCTGAAAGCCTATATGGTTCGTCTGTTCGAGCGTGAATCCTTCCAGGCTTCATTGACTGAAGCTGAACGTGAGATCCGCGCTGGCGTATGAGCATGGAACCAACAATGACACCCAGTCGCCCGTATCTGTTACGGGCGTTCTTTGACTGGTTGCTGGATAACGAGCTGACACCGCATCTGGTGGTCAACGTCAATATCCCCCATGTGATGGTGCCGATGCAGTTTGTTCAGGATGGACAGATAGTGCTGAACATAGCGCCGCGTGCTGTGGGGCAGTTCCACATGGACAATGAAGCGGTCAGCTTCAGTGCCCGTTTTGGCGGTGTCTCCCAGCAGGTTTATATCCCTATGGCTGCCATATTGGCAATTCATGCCAGGGAAAACGGCGTGGGTACCCTGTTCCCGCCCGAGCCAGGTTACGACCTCTGGCTGGAGCAGGCCGAAGCACCGGTGGAGCCTGAGCCGGAACCACCACGGCCGACCGGTCGGCCGACGCTGAAAGTCATCAAATAAAAAAACGCAGCCAACTGGCTGTAATGCCAGTCAGTTAAGCCTGACTGGCATTGTTTTTATTGGCTTTTTTTACACTGTATTTCTGTGGCCTTGGCTT
>NZ_JAPDBE010000046.1:0-34288 GCF_027705025.1 Aeromonas sp. D3
ATCGGCTCAAACATGAAGAAATGAAATGACTGAGTCAGCCGAGAAGAATTTCCCCGCTTATTCGCACCTTCCCTAGGCTGTGCAGGGTCTCCTCCCTGCCCCCTCATATTGTTTTCCCAATCACCGCTACCCCTTGCCTCACCTTCTCAGCCAACACCCTCTGCAGTTCAGCAACAACCTCCTCTGCTGGCACACTGCGATTCCGTAGGTAAACTCTCACCTCCGCCTCCATCTCACATACTCGCAGAGATACCTGTCGGCCAACAGGCGCGCTACGGGGGACTAGATGATTCCGCAGGATAGCAGCCCTCACCTCAGCCGGCTGCGGCGCATACTGCCGATCGGCATCCTCTCCAAGATGCAGCATCGCCTCGCGGATCTGCTGCGCATTGAAGCCCCTGAGTAAACTTCCCTAGGCCAGCGCCACGCCACGGGCATTGCCGTCCAGCTGGTTGGCACTGGCTGGCCATAGCCCTGCCATCAGCGGCAGCAGCTCCTCGGCCAGGAATACCGACATGCGAGCACTGACCTGCAGCGCGTCCCCCGACGCGCTCAGGGCGGTTGTCTGGTTAGAGCGGAGTGCTGTCGTCATAGTCACCCCTCCCCGACTCTCTAAAAGCTTGTGCGGCCTGCTGGGCCGCCTGGATGTTGGCCAGGGGTTTCCGCTGTGCAGCAGTGCGAAACGAGCTGGCAGCCCGGCGAATCCAGTTGCGCCAGGTCTTCTCCCAGTCCTGCTTGACGGCCTTGGCGCCGGGCAGCGCCTGCCAGTAATCCGCGAACGTGGCCGCCTCCATCAAGATCCGCTCCCTGGGGAGCCCTGTCTCCTGGATAGCCCACCTCCCCCACTCGCCTGGAAGCACCCAGTCGTTCGGCAAACGGGTACCTCGTCGTGGAGTTTCGCTTGCGGGGCGTTTTTCCCCCAGGGGGGATCTTTGGATCAATGACTGGTTCTAAAGAGTGACTGATTCTATGTGCAGCTCCTGCACTAGGGGTCTGTGCATCTGCTGCACATACCATGTGAATCTCCTGCACATTTGAATGTGCGGCTCCTGCACTATCAAGTGTCAGGATATAGACGTTGGAACGCTTACCTGCATGCCCAATTCGAGAGCTCTTTTGCAGTAACCCAGTCTCACAAAGCGCTTCAATATGGGTAATCACTGAACGCCTGGATATCTCACACTGATCGGCAATATGCTGATGAGAAGGCCAGCACTCACCGGTATCGCTGGCGTTGTCCGCCAACTTGATCAGAACGGGCTTTCTCAATGGGTTCCCCACTTTGATGCTCATGGCCTTGGCCATCAGTAGCATGCTCATGCTGCCATCTCCTGCTCGGTATACTCGCAAGCTGGGCACTCAAATGTGCGGTCGTCAGTACCAGATTGCAGCTCAGCGACTGCAAATCAAGATCCGTAAAGACCTACCTAGCACATGTGGGGAACTTACTGCACTGGGCTGCCAGAAATGAGCTTATCGAAAGGGAGTTTGATGTCCGCGTCCATGCGGCAAAATTAAGTACAGGAAAGAGCGCAGACCCTTTTGAACACTGGGAGTTTCAAAAGCTGCTGGAAGTAACCTCCAATAAGCAATTCAAGAACATATTGTTGGTATTGGCCTATACCGGGATCCGCCCTGGCGAGTTACGAGCCCTCAGTTGGGGGATGTCGATATGGAGAGACGGGAACTGCACATTCGGCGCAGCATCACACAGCAGAAGATGCAGTTCAAACTGCCAAAGACGAATCGCACTCGGATTGTGCATCTGATGCCACCGGCTATGGCAGCATTACAGGAACAATTTAAGATAACTGGATCACTTTCAGACGCAAAGATTGACATGCACCTACCAGGTGGCATGATCGTGCGCCAAACATTGCGCCCAGTCTTCCGACCAACCAAAGTTGTACCGGACAGACCGCCTTTTTACTCAGGTGTGTTCCTGGTTGCACCATGGCAAGCAGCAATCAAAAAGTCTGGGGTTCGATATCGCCGTGCCTACCAACTCAGGCATACCTTTGCCAGTTGGAACATTACTGCTCACGGAAATCTTGCGTTCATAGCTGAACAAATGGGCCACAACTCCACAAGGATGTTGCAAGAGGTCTATGGAAAATGGATCGAATCCGCCAGCCGCAGTGAGGCCGACTTGATCTGGGGTGCTATGCAAAAGAATGGGCGTTTGCCCCAATAGCGCCCCCGGATTTTTAATCCAATGCACTAATGCATTGATAATTAAGGAATTATTTAAAAACCTATGTTAAGCAGCAATAACATCACCATGCAATTCGGCGCCAAGCCGCTGTTTGAGAACATCAACGTCAAGTTTGGCGGCGGCAACCGCTATGGCCTCATTGGCGCCAACGGCTGTGGCAAGTCCACCTTTATGAAGATCCTCGGCGGCGACCTTGAGCCGAGCGGCGGTAATGTGAGCCTGGACGTCAACGAGCGTATCGGTAAGCTGCGCCAGGACCAGTTCGCCTACGAAGAGATGCGCGTACTGGACGTGGTCATGATGGGTCACGGCGAATTGTGGGCCGCCATCGCCGAGCGCGATGCCATCTACGCCAACCTGGACGCCACCGACGACGACTACATGAAGGCCGCCGAGCTGGAAGGCATGGTTGCCGAGTACGATGGCTATACCGCTGAATCCCGTGCAGGCGAACTGCTGCTGGGCGCAGGTATCCCCATCGAACAACACAACGGTCCCATGAGCGAAGTGGCACCAGGCTGGAAACTGCGGGTGCTGCTGGCCCAGGCCCTCTTCTCCAACCCCGACATCCTGTTGCTGGACGAACCGACCAACAACCTGGACATCAATACCATCCGCTGGCTGGAGCAGGTGCTGAACGAACGTGAAAGCACCATGATCATCATCTCTCACGATCGTCACTTCCTGAACTCTGTCTGCACCCACATGGCGGATCTGGACTACGGCGAGCTGCGCGTCTACCCGGGCAACTACGACGAGTACATGACGGCCGCCACCCAGGCCCGCGAGCGTCTGCTCTCCGACAACGCCAAGAAGAAGGCCCAGATCGCCGATCTGCAATCCTTCGTCTCCCGTTTCAGCGCCAACGCCTCCAAATCCAGCCAGGCCACCTCTCGCCTCAAGCAGATCGACAAGATCAAGATTGAGGAAGTGAAGGTGTCCAGCCGTCAGAACCCCTTCATCCGCTTCGAGCAGGAGAAGAAGCTCTACCGCAACATCCTGGAAATGGAAAACGTTGCCAAAGGCTATGGCGATGCGCCCCTGTTCAAGGATCTGGGCATGATGCTGGAAGTGGGCGAGAAGGTCGCCATTCTGGGTACCAACGGCATCGGTAAATCCACCCTGATCAAGACCCTCGTTGGCGATCTGACCCCGGACACCGGTACCATCAAATGGTCCGAGAATGCCCAGATCGGTTACTACGCTCAGGATCATGCCGAAGACTTCGACACCGACCTCAATGTGTTCGACTGGATGGCACAGTGGAAACAGGAGAATGAAGATGAGCAGGCGGTACGCTCCATTCTCGGTCGTCTGCTGTTCACTCAAGATGACATCAAGAAGCCAGTCAAGGTGCTCTCCGGTGGTGAACAGGGTCGCATGCTGTTCGGCAAGCTGATGATGCAACGCCCCAACATCCTCATCATGGATGAACCGACCAACCACCTGGACATGGAATCTATCGAATCCTTGAACATGGCGCTGGAAATGTATCAGGGCACCCTGATCTTCGTCTCCCACGACCGCGAGTTCGTCTCCTCATTGGCGACCCGCATCCTGGAACTGAGCGAGAACGGCATCCGTGACTTCGGCGGCACCTACGAGGAGTACCTGCGCACTCAGGGCGTGGTGTAACCCCTCGCCTGCCAGGGCGCTTGAATAAAAAAAACCGGCAAGCGATTGCCGGTTTTTTTATGGCCGCCGCACTCTGATCCGTCCCCTGCGGGCAACCAACACATATCCGCATTTCTACGCTGCGCATAACGTATCACGCAGGTCACGCAGGTCACGCAGGTCACGCAGGTCACGCAGGTCACGCAGCCAGCATAGCGACCTCAACCTCACTTCGCAGATAAAAAAACGGCCCCATGACGGGGCCGTTTTCAATGGGTTGCAACCGGTCGGGTTTATTCGACTGTGGCTTCCACATCGGTGAAGTACTCGATCTTGGCGGCTTTGCGCAGCTCATCGATCAGGGACTTGTAGCTCACCTGGGCCTTGCCCTGGCCAAGCTGGCCTTGCAGCAGGCTGACCATCTGGGACGGCTCCTTGGCTACCACCACCTTGTCCAATGCGACCACCACGCGATCACCATTGGCTTCGGCGACCAGCTCGACACTCGGCTTGCCATCCTTCGGATGAGGCATGCGGAACACCTGGGCAACCAGGTTCTGATCCATGTCCTGAGCGAAGCGGGCAACCCCTTTGTGGGTCTCCATCTTCAAGCCCAGCGCAGTCAGATCGGCCTGAATGTTCTCACCGGCCTTCAGCTTGTCCAGCAGGCCCTGCGCCTTGCCACGAGCCACTTCACTGGCCTTGTCATGCTTGATGGCCGCGATCACCTGCTCCTTGATCTCCGCCAGCGGTTTGGCCGCTTTCGGTTGATAACCTGTGATGTGCAGGACCAGCGCCTTGCCATCAGCCAGTTCGATCACATCAGAGTTGGTGTTGTCATCGCGCAGCTGTTCGGAGAACGCCACCGAGAGTACCTTGGGATCATTGAGGGGTGCCGGTGCATCCGCCTGACTGAAGAAGTCCACGGACTGCATCTTGAGGCCCATGGTATCGGCGGTCAGATCCAGCGAGTCCGGGTTCTCGAAGCTGCTGTCAGCCATTTTCTGCTGCTCGGCAAAGAACAGCTCCTTGGCCTTGTCAGCCTGCAGACGTCGGATGGTTTCACCCATGACATCCACAAACGGTTTGGTCTGAGCCGCTTCAACACCCAGCAACTTGATGACGTGGAAACCGAACGGGCTCTTCACCAGGTTGGAGAGATCCCCTGCCTTGTTCAGGGCAAAGGCGGCCTGCTCGAAGGCCGGATCCATCACCCCTTTCTCGAACCAGTCCAGCTCGCCGCCCTTCTTGGCGGAGAAAGTATCGGAGGAGTTGGCCTTGGCCAGCGCAGCAAAATCATCGCCGCCCTTGGCCTTGATCAGGAGTTCGCCAGCCAGCTTCTCGGCCGCCTTCTCATCCTTGCCAAACGGGATCAGGATATGCGCTACATGACGACGCTCGGCACGCTGGAACAGGTCCTGGTGCTGATCGTAGTAATCCTTGGCATCCTGCTCGGTGACCTTGATATCTTTGCCGAGGTTGGCCGCATCCAGCAGCAGATAGTCGACCTTCACCTTCTCGTCGTTCATGAAACGCGCGCTGTTGGTCTTGTAGTACTGCTCCACTTCCTGATCGGAAACCTGGACATCGCCCAGATAAGCGGCGGCAGCAAGACGCACCAGACGCAGATCACGGGTCTGGTTGTAGAGCTTGTCGAGTTGCTCCGCTTCACCCTTGAGCGCGAACTCGGTGCCGAGCAGGGCGCCCATCAGCTGCTGACGCACCATGTCCTGGCGCAGTGAGTCACGGAACATCTCCGGTGTCATGCCGGCACGACGAATGAGCTGCAGGTAGCGGTCATTGTTGAATTTGCCATCTTCGGCAAACTCCGGCATGGCGATGATGGCCTGTTTGATCTGCTCGTCACTGACCCGCAGACCCAGTTCACGGGCCTTGCTGTCGAACAGGGCCTGATCGATCAGCCTGTCCAGCACACCGCGGCGGAACTGCTTCATGTAGTCAGGGTTGGCGGCCAACTGGCTGAAAGATTCCCCCATTTGGGATTCCATGCGGGCCCGCTCGTTGCGATAGGCATTTTCCAGCGCAGCGGAGCTGATGTCATTGCCGTTGACGGTAGCGGGGGCGGTACGTGCCGGGCCATTGAGGTAACTGCCTACACCGGCCAAGGCAAAGGAGAGGATGATCAGGCCCAAGATAACCTTGGCTACCTTGCCCTGCGCCCCTTCGCGTAGTTTATCCAACATCATGTTTGTACTTATGCTCCCGAACTCGATGGGCGTAAATAATGAAAAGGCGCACCGATTGCGATGCGCCTTGGTCAATCAGTATGAGGGAGAGCCCTCTCACTTGTCTGGTCTGTGACCAAGGACGGTGGCCGATGTAATATCAGCGCCCGGCTTAGTTGACAGCGTCTTTCAGGGCCTTGCCGGCTTTGAAAGCAGGAACTTTACCAGCTGCGATTTCGATGGTCGCGCCAGTTTGCGGGTTACGACCAGAACGGGCAGCACGCTCGCGCACGGCGAAAGTACCGAAACCCACCAGAGCAACCTGGTCACCCTCTTTCAGGGCTTCACCCACGGCATCAATGAAAGCGTCCAGCGCACGGCCAGCAGCGGCTTTGGAGATATCAGCACCGTCTGCAATCTTGTCAATCAGTTGAGATTTATTCACTCTTATATTCCCCTTTTATCGAACATCGCTGCGGCGCTGATTTCCCTGGCCACAACAAGTGGAGGTTTTATAGCAAGCCTCCTGATCAGTTGCAAGTGACAATCTAGCGCAAACCCGCGCCACATCACGCATTGCGACTCATCATGAGTACCCGATCGGTGGTCAAGGCTACTTCCGTTACCCGGCGCATGCAAGCCTTAACCACCCCCCGAATGCGCCAAATTTGCGGCGCATCAACATTTACACGACAGAAACGCGCTCAAACCCTTGCGGATTGTCCTGCAACGCCAGTTCCAGCACTTCATCAATCCAGCGAACCGGATAAATTTCAAGGTCTTGTTTGACGTTGTCCGGGATCTCTTCGAGGTCTCGTTCGTTCTCTTTCGGGATAAGCACACGCTTGATGCCACCACGATGAGCCGCCAGCAGCTTCTCTTTGAGACCGCCGATGGGCAACACTTCGCCGCGCAAGGTGATTTCCCCCGTCATGGCCACATCAGCACGAACCGGATTACCGGTCAAGCTGGAGACCAGGGCGGTACACATGGCGATACCGGCACTCGGACCGTCTTTCGGGGTCGCCCCTTCCGGCACGTGCACATGGATATCGCGCTTCTCGTAGAAGTCGGCATTGATGCGCAGCTTGTCGGCTCGGGCCCGTACTACCGTCATGGCAGCTTGAATGGACTCCTGCATCACATCACCGAGTGAACCGGTGTAGGTGAGCTTGCCCTTGCCCGGCATGTTGGTGGTTTCGATGGTGAGCAGATCGCCGCCCACTTCGGTCCACGCCAAACCACATACCTGACCGACCTGGTTCTGGTCGGTGGCCTTGCCGTAGTCGAAACGCTGCACCCCGAGGAACTCCTTGAGGTTGGCCTGATTGACCTGAACATGCTTGATGCTCTTGTCCAGCAGGATGCGCTTGACCGCCTTGCGACAAATCTTGGAGATCTCCCGCTCCAGATTCCGCACCCCCGCCTCGCGGGTGTAGTAGCGTATCACCCCGACCAGGGCAGAATCTTCGATGGTGATCTCGGACTCTTTCAGGCCGTTGCGCTGGATCTGCTTGGAGACCAGATGCTGCTTGGCAATATTGAGCTTCTCATCTTCGGTGTAACCGGAGAGGCGGATCACTTCCATCCGGTCCAGCAGCGGACCCGGGATGTTCATGGAGTTGGAGGTGGCCACGAACATGACGTCCGACAGGTCATAATCCACTTCCAGATAGTGATCGTTGAAGCTGTTGTTCTGCTCGGGATCCAGCACTTCCAGCAAGGCGGAAGCGGGATCGCCACGCATGTCCGAGCTCATCTTGTCGATTTCATCGAGCAGGAACAGCGGGTTTTTCACTCCCACCTTCGCCATCTTCTGGATGAGCTTGCCGGGCATGGAACCGATATAGGTACGACGGTGACCACGGATCTCCGCTTCGTCACGCACGCCACCCAAGGCCATACGCACATACTTGCGACCGGTTGCCTTGGCGATGGACTGACCCAGCGAGGTCTTGCCCACACCGGGAGGCCCAACCAGACAGAGGATCGGACCTTTAAGCTTGTTAACCCGCGCCTGTACCGCCAGATACTCGAGGATGCGCTCCTTGACCTTCTCCAGACCAAAGTGATCCGAATCCAGCACCTCCTGCGCCTTGCCAAGGTCTTTCTTGACCTTGGAGCGCGCCTTCCAAGGCACCTGCACCATCCAGTCCACATAGCTGCGCACGACTGTGGCTTCGGCAGACATGGGAGACATCATCTTCAGCTTGGCGAGCTCGGCATGGGCCTTTTCACGGGCATCTTCCGGCATGCCCGCCTCTTCAATCTTGCGATTGAGGGCTTCAAATTCATCCGGGCTGTCTTCCAGCTCACCCAGCTCTTTCTGAATGGCCTTCATCTGCTCGTTGAGATAGTACTCCCGCTGGCTCTTCTCCATCTGCTTCTTGACCCGGGTACGGATGCGTTTCTCGACCTGCAGCAGGTCAATCTCCGACTCCATCATGGCCATCAGAAACTCGATGCGCTCGGACACAGAGGCGATTTCCAGCACCTTCTGCTTGTCTTCGAGCTTGAGCGGCATGTGCGCGGCCATGGTATCGGCCAGGCGAGCAGCATCATCGATCGCCGAAATCGAGGTCAATACCTCGGGCGGGATCTTCTTGTTGAGCTTGATATAGCCTTCAAACTGACCGATGGCGGAGCGCACCAGCACGTCCTGGTCCTTCTCCTCGATGGCGGTGGACGCGATGTACTGCGCCTCACCGACGAAGAAGTCCTTGTCATCGATTATCCGCTCAAGACGGGCACGCTGGCCCCCTTCCACCAGCACCTTGACGGTGCCATCCGGCAGCTTGAGCATCTGTAGAATATTGGCCACTGTCCCGACGGAGAAAATCTCCTCCACCGTCGGCTCATCGGTTGACGCATCCTTCTGGGCCACCAGCAGAACTTTTTTGTCCTGCTCCATGGCCGCTTCCAGACAGCGAATGGATTTTTCCCGCCCCACAAAGAGTGGAATGACCATGTGGGGGTAAACCACCACGTCACGAAGAGGCAGGACGGGAATCTCGATGCGTTCTGAACGCTCTAGGTTCATATATGTCCTCTCGGCTTGTTATACCGTTGGCAAAGCGCTTGGCTGAGTATATGGGGGCGCAGAGATGAGATTCAATCGCCGAATCGGTAAAAAGCATGAAAGGGGCAAAAAGCCCCTTTCATTTGATTAAAAATCAGACTGTTACTCTGATACCGCAGCCTGGGTCTCGGGATTTTCGTAGATCATCAAGGGCGCGGAGTCCCCTTTGATCACCGTCTCGTCGATCACCACCTTGCTGACACCCTCCAGGGATGGCAGGTCATACATGGTATCGAGCAACACGGCTTCGACTATGGATCTCAGACCACGGGCACCGGTTTTCCGCTCCATCGCCTTGTGCGCAATGGCGTTCAAGGCGTCGTCACGGAACTCCAGCTCCACCCCTTCAAGATCGAACAAGGCGGCATATTGCTTGGTCAGCGCATTTTTCGGCTCTTTCAGGATCTGGATGAGGGCAGCCTCGTCCAGCTCGGTCAAGGTCGCGACCACAGGCAAACGGCCGATGAACTCGGGGATGAGACCATATTTGATCAAATCTTCCGGCTCCACCTTGGCAAAGTTCTCGCTCAAGGTCGCTCTGGCATTCTTGGATTTGACGTCAGCGCCAAACCCTATGCCGGTGCCCTTGACGGAGCGCTGCTCAATGACCTTGTCCAGACCGGCAAAGGCGCCGCCACAGATGAAGAGGATCTTGGAGGTATCGACCTGCAAGAACTCCTGCTGCGGGTGCTTGCGACCACCTTGCGGCGGCACGGAAGCAATTGTGCCTTCGATCAGCTTGAGCAGGGCCTGCTGCACCCCTTCCCCGGACACGTCGCGGGTAATGGAGGGGTTGTCTGACTTGCGGGAGATCTTGTCGATCTCGTCGATGTAGACGATGCCGCGCTGGGCCTTCTCTACGTCGTAGTCACACTTTTGCAACAGCTTCTGGATGATGTTCTCCACGTCTTCACCCACATAACCGGCTTCGGTCAGTGTGGTGGCGTCGGCCATGGTGAACGGCACATCCAGCAGACGAGCAAGTGTTTCGGCCAGCAGCGTCTTGCCGCTACCGGTCGGGCCAATCAACAGAATGTTGGACTTGCCCAGCTCCACACCACCGGCTTCGCTGCTGTTACGCAGACGCTTGTAGTGGTTGTAGACGGCCACGGCCAACACCTTCTTGGCATATTCCTGCCCGATCACATAGTCATCCAGGTGAGCACGGATTTCATGAGGGGTCGGCAGCTCGCTACCATCGCGCTTGGGAGAGATCTCGCGGATCTCTTCGCGGATGATGTCGTTGCACAGCTCGACACACTCATCACATATGTAGACGGAAGGGCCAGCGATCAGCTTGCGCACTTCATGCTGGCTTTTGCCGCAAAAAGAGCAGTAGAGCAGCTTATCACCCTCACCCTTGCGTTTTTCTGTCATTCAGCAACCTCGTTTTATCAATAGAGGATGGGTCGTCCCGTTGAGTTTACAACAGTCCGCGACACCCTGCTCAAGCACGCTAGTTCAGGACACAGTCACTCAGGCCATGTCCAGGACGATACCGGAGCTCAGCCGCGCTGGCTCAGGATACCGTCAACCAGGCCATAAGCCACGGCTTGATCGGCCGACATGAAGTTGTCACGGTCGGTATCACGCTCTATGGTGGCCATCTCCTGACCGGTATGGAAGGCCAGACGCTCGTTCAGGGTATTCTTGATTTTCAGGATCTCCTGGGCATGGATCTGGATATCAGATGCCTGTCCCTGGAAACCGCCCAACGGCTGATGGATCATCACGCGGGCACTGGGCAGGCAGAAACGCTTGCCCTTGGCACCACCGGCCAGCAGGAAGGCACCCATGGAGCAGGCCTGCCCCATACAGACGGTACTCACATCTGGCTTGATGAACTGCATGGTGTCATAAATGGACATGCCGGCCGTGACGGCACCACCCGGAGAGTTGATGTAGATGCTGATGTCCTGATCCGGATTCTCGGACTCCAGAAACAGCAGCTGGGCTACAACCAGATTTGCCATATGATCTTCAACCTGACCAGTCAGGAAGATCACCCGCTCCTTTAACAGACGAGAATAAATGTCGTAGGAACGCTCCCCTTTTGCAGTCTGCTCTACCACCATGGGGATGAGCGCATTGCGTGGGGATTCAGTCACATCGTTATAGTTCTTGTACATAAGGCATTGTCCCTAAAATAAAATGGCCCGAGTGGAGATCACACGAGCCATTATACTTAACAGTCTTGACCTTAAGTCAAATGTTCTTAGGCAGCGGCACCGGACTTGTTGATCACTTCGTCAAAGGCAACTTCTTTCTCGGTCACTTGCGCTTTGGACAGGATCAGGTCGATGGCTTGATCTTCAACCGCCAGATTGCGCACGCCATTCAGCATTTGCTCATTCTTCTGGTAGTACTCGATCACTTCCTTCGGATCTTCGTAGGCAGTGGCCATGGACTCGATGATGCTGGTCACGCGGGCATCGTCAGCCTTGATCTCGTTGGTACGGATCACGTCGCCCAGCAGCAGACCTACGCGTACGCGACGCTCGGCCTGAGCCTGGAACAGCTCAGCCGGCAGCTCAGGTGCGTTGCCGCCCTGGAAACCGCCAAAACGCTGCAGAGCCTGTTGACGCAGGGTATCGATCTCCTGAGCAACGGCAGCCTTCGGCAGATCGATCTGGTTGGCTTCAACCAGACCATTCAGAACCTGCTCTTTCACGCTGTTTTTCAGGGCTTGGGCCAGTTCGCGCTCCATGTTCTTGCGCACTTCGGCTTTCAGCTCTTCAACGTTGCCGCTCTCGATACCGAAACGCTTGACGAACTCTTCAGTCAGCTCAGGCAGGATCTGCTCTTCAACCTTGTTAAGCTTGGAAGCGAACTTGGCCGCTTTGCCTTTCAGGTTTTCAGCGTGGTAGTCAGCAGGGAAAGTCACTTCGATAGTGAACTCGTCGCCCGCTTTCTTGCCCATGATGGCGTCTTCGAAGCCAGGGATCATGCGACCGGCACCCAGTACCAAGTTGAAGCCTTCAGCTTTGCCGCCGTCGAACTCTTCACCGTCGATGGAACCGATGAAGTCCATGGTCACACGCATGCCATCGGCAGCGGCGGCATCGACATCAGCCCAGGTGGCGTGCTGCTTGCGCAGGGTGTCGATCATGTTGGCCAGATCTTCATCCTTGACGGTCGCAACCGGCTTCTCGACCTTGATGGTCTCCAGGCCAGCCACTTCAAACTCGGGATAAACTTCAAAGGTCGCGGTGAATTCGAAATCCTGACCTTCCTGGATCTCTTTCGGATCCATGGTCGGGGCACCGGCCGGGCTCAGTTTGTTTTCGATGATGGCCTTGATGAAGTTGTTCTGCATCATTTCATCAGCAACGCGAGCATGAGCCATGGCGCCGAACATCTTCTTGATGATGGCAACCGGGGCCTTGCCAGGACGGAAACCGTCGATACGACGGGTTTTGGCCAGGCCGTTCAATTCTTTACGCACGGCAGCGTCAACGGTAGCAGCCGGTACAGTGATGGTAAGACGGCGTTCCAGACCCTGGGTTGTCTCTACAGAAACTTGCATTCTTTTACCTCGTTCAACTCAGCACTGTGTGCTGACCCTTATTGCCCCTGGGCAAAGCCCGGAGTCTTCCTGTTTATAAAGACAACGACTGTCTTTGTGATGAGAAAATATGACGCGACATTATAGCGGCGCACTTTGGTCGAGTCGAGCCACACATCCCCCAACGGGGGTGGCGATAGCACAATTCGCGCAAAACTGACCCTTATATGGGGAACTCCCGAGCAGACTTCAAGCGCACAACACGCAAGAATTTGCACTTGCTCACCTTTTTTCGCGCAAAGGCCTACTTTTTCACCTCATTTCCTGCCAAAAAGGCAGCCTGTTCAGGGGTTGCGACCCAAATTGTCCACCCTGTCACATCAACCATTGCGTCTATGGCCGCTGCTCGCTATGGTGACAGCCAAATTTATGAGTCTGGAGTGACCAACATGGCCTTTTTCCGCTTCTTGTTTAACCTGCTCTGGTTTGTACTGGGGGGCGTCTTCATGGGGCTGGCCTGGTGGCTGGCCGGGCTGCTCTGCTTTGTCTCGCTGATCGGGATCCCCTGGGGTCGCGCCTGCTTCGTCATCGGCACCTTTACCTTCTTCCCGTTTGGCAAGCAGGCGGTGAGCCGCAAGAGCATGACTGGGCAAAGCGACATCGGTACCGGTACTCTGGGGCTGATTGGCAACATCCTCTGGTTCCTGGTGATCGGGATCTGGCTGGCGATCGGCCACATTGCCTCGGCGCTGGCCTGCTTCGTGACCATCATAGGCATTCCGTTTGGCATCCAGCACCTCAAGCTGGCCCTGATCGCCCTGGCCCCCATAGGTCAGATGGTGGTGACCAACCACGAAGCCGAATCCGGTCGCTATATCCGCTAAACAAGAATGCACCGCCAGGCTATGCCTGAGACGTCAAAAAAGGGCAGACTAGGGTCTGCCCTTTTTCATTGCCACTGCCCGAGGCCCTCCATGCTCCCCAGCCATTTTTTTGCCAATCTCGCCCGCATGAAACTCATTTACCGCTGGCCGCTCATGCGCAACATACAACCTGAAAACATCGCCGAGCACAGTCTGCAGGTCGCCATGGTGGCCCACGCCCTGGGGCTTATCCAGAATCGTCTTTTTGGTGGCCAGGTCGATGCGGATCGCGCCGCCGTGATGGCGCTCTACCACGACAGCAGCGAGGTGCTGACCGGCGATCTGCCCACACCGGTCAAGTATTTCAATCCCGAAATTGCGAGGGAGTACAAGAAGATAGAGCTGGCCGCCGAGCAGCGCCTGCTGGGGATGCTACCGGCCGAACTGGTGGAGGATTTTCGCCCTCTGCTGGACTCGGGAGCCCAGGACGCCGGGCTGGTTCGTCTGGTGAAAGACGCCGATACCCTCTGCGCCTACACCAAGTGTCTGGAGGAGATAAACGCCGGCAACCGGGAGTTCGAACCGGCCAGGAAACGCCTCGAAGCCATGCTGGAAGCGCGCATGAGCCCGCAGATGCATTACTTCATCGATGTCTTCGTGGCAAGCTTCTCCCTGCCGCTCGATGAGCTGAACGCACACTAGCAGCCCAAACCACCTGAAAACAGAAGGGCCCGCCGGTTTGCACCGGCGGGCCCTTCGTTATTTATCGGCAGATCAGATACCGCGCATCAGTGCCCCAACTCCCGCGATGGCACCAGACCGCTCGCCCGCCAGGCGGGGTAAAGCGTCGCCAGCAGGCTCATCAGTATGGCTGCGCCAGTCACGATAGCCAGATCCTGCATGTGCAATTCGGTCGGCAGGAAGTCGATGAAGTAGATGTCGGGGTTGAGGAAGCGATGGCCTATCACCCCTTCGATAAAGCTCAGGATCTGGGTCAGCTTGCTGGAGAGCAGGCCGCCGAGCAGGGCCCCGAGCAAGGCGCCGAGCACCCCGTTCACCATGCCCTGAATGACAAAGGTAAGCCGGATCTGACCGGGGCTCGCCCCCATGGTCTTCAAGATGGCAATCTCGCTGCGCTTCTCGTTCACCGCCATCACCAGGGTGGAGACGATGTTGAAGCAGGCCACCGCCACCACCATCAGCATCACCACATACATGACGGTACGCACCATCTGTATGTCCTGATAGAGGTAGCCCTGCCGGCTCATCCAGCTGCTGATGTAGACGTAATGCGGAAATTTCTGGGCAGCCGCGACCGTGATGGATTGTGCCTTGAGCACATCGCTGACCTTGAGGCTGAACCCTTCCACCGTATTGCCCATGCCGGTCATGGTCTGGGCATCGGCCAGGTGCATGAAGCCGAGCATGCCATCGAGCTGACCGCCGATCTCAAGCAGGCCCACTACCTTGAGGGATTCCCGCTTCGGGTTCTTGATGCCGGCGGCATCCCCCCCTTGCGGCAGCAAGAGGGCAACCGAGTCACCTATCTTGACCCCCAGCTTGTCGGCGATGGTCTTGCCGAGAATAAGCCCATGTTCGCCCACCTGCAGTTCACGCAGACCACGGCCAGTCATGTACTTGCCCGCATCGGACAGATTCGCTTCGAGCTCCGGCAACACGGCACGCACCTGCAAGCCCTTGAGGGCATTGCCATGCTCAAGCAAACCGTTGAGGGTGATCACAGGCGCGGCAGCTTCCACCCCTGGCTGGGCCAGCAGGTAATCCCGCAACTTGGGCCAGTCAGGCAATGGCGCCTCCATCCCCATCAGCTCACCGTGAGGCACCACTGAGAGCACCCTGTCTTTCAGCTCCCGCTCAAACCCGTTCATGGCAGAGAGACCCAGAATGAGGGCCATCACTCCGAGGGCGATGCCGATGAGGGACGAGGCGGAAATAAAGGCGATGAAGCCGTTGCGACGACGGGAGCGGCTGTAACGCAGGCCCAGAAAAAGGGGCAGCGGTTTGAACATCAGGCGACCTCCGCCATGATGCCGCTCACCAGGGTGACCCGCCGATGGAGCTTGGCGGCCAGACTCAGGTCATGGGTGACTACCACAAAGGCAGTGCCCAGCTCACGATTGAGCTCACAGAGCAGCTCGTAAACAGCAGTGGCGCTGGCATGATCCAGGTTTCCGGTGGGCTCGTCCGCCAGCACCAGGCTGGGCTCGTTGACCAGGGCGCGGGCAATGGCCACCCGCTGGCGTTCGCCACCGGACAGCTCGGATGGACGGTGATTCAACCGATGGGATAACCCCACCCGACCCAGCATGCGAGTCGCCTTGTCGGTGGCGACAGCCACCGACTCACCGGCGATGAGCAGCGGCATGGCGGTGTTCTCCAGCGCGGTAAACTCGGCGAGCAGGTGGTGGAACTGATAGACAAATCCCAGCTCCTGGTTGCGGAATCTCGCCTGGGTACGGCTATCCCAGTGGTGGATATCCTGCCCCTTGAACAGCACGGCACCGCTTGACGGGTTGTCGAGCGCCCCCATCAGGTGCAGCAAGGTGGTCTTGCCCGATCCCGAGCTGCCCACCACCGCCAGCATCTCGCCGGGGGCCACACTCAGATCAATCCCCTTGAGGACCTGGGTCTCCAGCTCACCCTCTTGATAAACATGATTCAGGGCCTGACAACGCAGCAGAGGTTCACTGGACAAGGGTTCATTCATAAAGGGAGCTCCACTTACGCCGGTAATCTCACCGGAGGTAACAACAGAAGATGAGTTATTCATAACGCAGCGCCTCGGCCGGTTTCACCCGGGCCGCACGGGCCGCAGGGTAGAGGGTGGCACTGAAGCTGAGCAGCACGGCGCCCAGCAGGATGGTAATGACCTGGGTTGGCTCCACTATCACGGGCAGGCCGCTGCCGCCCGCCGTCATATAGAGGTTGAGCCCCACCGCATCGAGCAGGGGGTTGAGTCCGAGCGAGAGTGCGAGCCCGGTCAGACCGCCAAGCAGGGCGCCGATCACACCGCTGGAAGCGCCGAGCACCATGAATATCTTGACGATACCCGACTCGTTCATGCCCATGGTGCGCAGTATGGCAACCTCTCCCTCCTTGTCGGTGACCACCATCACCAGGGCGGAGAGGATGTTGAAGGTGGCGACCGCGATGATCAGCACCAGCATCAGCCCCATCATGCGCTTCTCCATGGCGACCGCCTGGAACAGCTCACCGCGCTCTCGGCGCCAGTCCTGCCATTCCAGTCCATCCGGCAATGCCGTCTTTATCACCTGATCGGCGGCGAAGGGATCGTCCAGCCAGAGCCGAATGCCACCGACGGTTTCTGTCGGCAGGCGCAGCAGGCGCTGGGCATCCCCCAACGCAACCAGAGCAACCTGGCTATCCACGTCGGCGCCGACTCCGAAGATGCCGGAAACGGTAAACAGGCGCTGGGCAGGGACCCGACCAAAGGGCGTGAAACGGGTGCCCTCGGTCAGAAGCAGACGAACCTGATCCCCCATGGAGACCTTGAGACGGCTGGCCACCCCCTGCCCCAGCACTATGTGGTATTCACCCTGCTGCAGGCTGTCGAGGCGACCCATCTGCATCTGGGCGTGCAGTATGTCATCCTTTGGCCACTGGGCCGGGTCTATCCCCTGTACGCTGACACCGATGAGCTGGCCCGGGCTCTGCAACATCCCTTCGCTATCGAGCATGGGGGCGCTGGCAATCACATGGGGCAGCTTGGCAAGGTCGGGCAAACCGTCGGGATGGGCATCGATGCGGCCAGTCTGGTTGGTCACCACCACATGGGGGATCACGCCCAGGATCCGGCCCTTGAGCTGCCCTTCGAAGCCGTTCATCACGGATATGACCACCATCAGGGCCGCGACCCCGATGGCGATACCAAAGGTGGAGAACAGGGAGATGAATGAAACGAAGCGATTACTGCGTCGTGAGCCTGCGTAGCGAAGGCCAATGGCCAGCGACAGCGGCTGAAAAAGTCCAGTCTTCAAGGAGTTCTACGTTGCCAACAAAATAAGATACCGGATAATAAAGGGAAACCGTCTATGACAACAAGGGATAGCCTCCATGCAGGAACAGTTCTTCAGCGTCACCCATGCCACCCCGGTCAATGTGATCCCCATGCCCGATGACTTTTCTCTGCCGACGCTGGAGGCACTGGAGGCCGAACTGCCCGAACCCTTTCGTATCGCCTCTGCCATCACCTCCATCGATCTGGTGACCAGTCGTCTGATCCGCAATCAGAACGAGCCTATGCACGATCTGGTGGAGATCATCAACCAGCAGTCGCGCAAGATCGACATGATCATGGGCTATGTACTGTCGGTGCAGGATAGGCCCGAGCATCGCTTCCAGACCCTGCGTTTCAGCGCAGGCCAGCTCACCTATCTGCATCCGCGCCAGGGTCATGGCGAGCCGCCGCTCCTGCACCAGATAGTGCGGCTCAAGATCTTCCTGCGGGAAGAGGCCTCCGCCATCTACTGCTATGCCGAGGTCAAGAGACTGGAACCGGGCGAGCATGGCACTCAGGTGGGGCTCGATTATGCCCGGATCCGTGAGGATGACCGCGAACTGCTGGTCCGTGCCAGCCTGCATGTCCAATCCAAGCAACTCAAATTGCGTGCTCAAGACCGTCAACGTTAAAAGAATCAAATGATGCCAATGAAGCTTCCCGCCCTGCCCGCCAAGGCGGGCCAAAAATTAACGCTCGGCCACTTGACCGGCAGCAGCCTGTCACTGGTTGCCGCCCACCTTACCACCCAGGCGAACCGCCCAGTCCTGCTGGTGACCGCCGATACCCCGAGTGCCCTGCGCCTCGAGCAGGAATTGCAGTTCCTGCTGGCCGATCAAGGTTGCCCTGTGCTGATGTTTCCGGATTGGGAAACCCTGCCATACGACACCTTTTCCCCCCATCAGGACATCATCTCCCAGCGGCTGGAGACCCTCTACAAACTGCCGCAGATGAGCGCCGGCGTGCTGATCGTGCCCATCTCGACCTTGATGCTGCGCTGCGCTCCTCAGGTCTACCTCGACAAGTACAGCCTGATGGTGAAGGCCGGTCAGCGCCTCAACTTGCAACAACTGCGAGGGCGTCTGGCCGAGGCTGGCTATGTGGCGGTGGATCAGGTGCTCGAGCACGGCGAGTTTGCCGCCCGCGGCTCACTGCTCGATCTCTTTCCCATGGGCAGCAACAGCCCCTATCGCATCGACTTTTTCGATGACGAGGTGGACTCCATCCGTCCGTTCGATCCCGAGACCCAGCGTTCCAGCGAACCGGTCAAGACGGTCAGCCTGTTGCCCGCCCGAGAATTCCCCACCGACGAGGCCGCCATCGAGCTGTTCCGTGGGCAATTTCGCGAACAGTTCGAGCTGTCGCGCGCGGAAGGCTCCGTCTATCAGGAGGTGAGCAAGGGGCGCTGGCCCGCCGGCATCGAATACTATCTGCCGCTCTTCTTCCATCAGACCGCCAGCCTGTTCGACTACCTGCCGGACAACACCCTGCTGCTCACAGTGGGGGATATCTATCCCGCGGCCCAGCGCTTCTGGAACGACATAGGCCAGCGCTATGAGGACAGGCGCTGGGACAACACCCGCCCCTTGTTGCCACCCCAGCAGATCTACCTGCCGGTGGAGCAGCTGTTTGCCGCCCTCGGTCACTATGGCGCCGTGCGGCTGCAGGAAGCCGCCACCGACGGCGGCGCCGGCCAGCAGGATCTTCCCATAGCCGCGCTGCCGGAGCTGCAACTGGATCACAGCAAAGAGCAGCCCATGCTGGCGCTGAACCAGTTTCTGGACAGCTTCACGGGCCGCACCCTGTTCGTGGTGGAATCCGAAGGACGGCGGGAAGTGCTCGGCGATCTGCTGGCGCGCATATCCTTGCAACCCAAAGAGTTCCCCTCCCTCGAGGCCTTCATGGCGGGCAAGGCGCGCCACGGTCTGCTGGTTGCACCGCTGGAGCGGGGTTTTTTGCTACGAGAGCTGCTGCAAGAGGCCGGGCATGATGAGCTCGCCCTTATCACGGAGACAGAGCTGCTGGGCGGTAAAGTCCGCAGCAAGCGAGCCCGGGAAAAGAGCAAGAACTTAAGCTCGGATGCGGTGATCCGAAACCTCGGCGAGTTGACCCAGGGCCAGCCTGTGGTTCACCTGGATCACGGCGTCGGCCGTTATCTGGGGCTCGAAACCATCGATGCCGGTGGCCTGCCCACCGAGTTCCTGACCCTCGAGTATGCCGGTGGCGACAAGCTGTTCGTGCCGGTCACCAACCTGCACCTCATCAGCCGCTACACAGGCTCTGACAACCCGCCCAGCCACAAACTCGGTGGCGAGGCCTGGGTCAAGGCGCGGCGCAAGGCGGCAGAGAAGGTGCGCGACGTGGCAGCCGAGCTGCTGGATGTCTATGCCCTGCGCGCGGCGCGCCACGGTTTTGCCTTCCAGCACGACAGGGAGGCCTATCGCCAGTTCGCCGCCGGTTTCCCGTTCGAGGAGACGGAGGATCAGCTCAACGCCATCAATGCGGTACTGGGGGACATGTGCCAGGCCAAGAGCATGGACCGGCTGGTGTGCGGCGACGTGGGCTTTGGCAAGACCGAAGTGGCGATGCGGGCCGCCTTCGTGGCCGTCCATGGCGGCAAGCAGGTCGCCGTGCTGGTGCCGACCACCTTGCTGGCCCAGCAGCACTACGACAACTTCCGTGATCGCTTCGCCAACTGGCCGGTGCGGGTCGAGGTGCTGAGCCGCTTTCGTACCGCAAGGGAGCAGACCAGCGTGATGAAGGAGCTGGCCGATGGCAAGGTAGACATCATCATAGGTACCCACAAGCTCTTGGGCTCAGATCTGACCTTCAAGGATTTGGGGCTGCTCATCGTCGATGAGGAGCACAGATTCGGGGTGCGCCAGAAGGAGAAGATCAAGGCGCTGCGGGCCGACGTGGATATCCTTACCCTCACGGCGACGCCTATCCCGCGCACCCTCAACATGGCGATGGCCGGCATGCGGGATCTCTCCATCATCGCCACCCCGCCCGCCAAGCGGCTCGCCATCAAGACCTTTGTGCGCCAGCAGGATCCTGCGGTCACCCGCGAGGCGGTACTGCGTGAGCTCAAGCGGGGCGGTCAGGTCTACTACCTGCACAATGACGTGGAGAGCATAGAAAAATGCGCCGGCGATCTCGCCGAGCTGGTGCCGGAGGCCCGTATCGGCATCGCCCACGGCCAGATGCGCGAACGCGATCTTGAACGAGTCATGTCGGACTTCTACCACCAGCGCTTCAACCTGCTGGTCTGCACCACCATCATAGAGACCGGCATAGACGTCCCCAGCGCCAACACCATCATCATGGACCGCGCCGATCATCTGGGGCTGGCCCAGTTGCACCAGTTGCGGGGCCGGGTTGGCCGCTCCCACCACCAGGCCTATGCCTACCTGCTCACCCCTCATCCCAAGTTGATGAGCAAGGATGCACTCAAGCGGCTCGAGGCCATCGCATCGCTCGAAGATCTCGGCGCCGGTTTTGCGCTGGCGACCCACGATCTGGAGATCCGGGGCGCAGGCGAGCTCTTGGGCGACGATCAGAGCGGCCAGATCGAATCGGTCGGCTTCACCCTCTATATGGAGATGCTGGAGCAGGCGGTCGAGGCGCTGAAAAATGGCAAGGAGCCATCGCTGGAGCAGCTGATGAGCCAGCACACAGAGGTCGAGCTGCGCCTGCCAGCCCTGTTGCCGGAGGAGTACATACCGGACGTCAACATGCGTCTGTCCATGTACAAGCGCATCGCCAGCGCGGCCGACGAGCAGGAGCTGCGCGAATTGAAGGTGGAGCTGATCGACCGCTTCGGCCTGCTGCCGGAGGCGACCAAGACACTCATGGAGATTGCTGCCTTCCGCCAGCGCGCCACCGCCCTTGGCATTCGCCGGGTGGAGATGAGCGAGCGCGGCGGTTACCTGGACTTCACTCAGGAGACTCGCGTCAACCCTGGCTATCTGGTCAAGCTGCTCTCCGAGCAGCCACGCATCTACAAGATGGATGGGCCCACCAGATTGCGCTTCCAGGTACCGACCCCGGACCGCGCCATGCGTCTGAAACTGGTGGACGGCCTGCTGGCGGATCTCGCCAACCATGCCAGCCACTGATGCGAGCAACGCAACTCGCCCAAACAAAACGGGAGCCATATCGGCTCCCGTTTTTTATGCGCTCATCGCAAGCACTGGATCAGTGCATCAACCCTGATTGGCCGGATCCTCATGGGCGGAGAACTCCCGCATGAAGGCCTCGGCCCGCTCCACCATCTTGGTGGAACCGACGAAGTAAGGGGTGCGCTGGTGCAAGGCAGTGGGCTGGATGTCCATGATGCGGCCAAAGCCGTCGGACGCCTTGCCACCGGCCTGCTCCACCAGAAATGCCATGGGGTTGCACTCATAGAGCAGGCGCAGCTTGCCGTTCGGGGAGTTGGTGCCTGACGGATAGATATAGATGCCGCCCTTGAGCAGGTTGCGATGGAAATCGGAGACCAGAGAGCCGATATAGCGGGAGGTGTAGGGTCTGTGAGTCGCCTCGTCCCGCTCCTGGCAATATTTGAGGTACTTCTTCACCCCGTCCGGGAACTTGATGTAGTTGCCCTCGTTGATGGAGTAGATCTTGCCCTCCTCCGGGATGCGGATGTTCTCGTGGGAAAGGCAGAAGCAACCGATGGAAGGATCATAGGTGAAGCCGTTGACGCCAAAGCCGGTGGTGTAGACCAGCATGGTGGAAGAGCCGTAGACCACGTAACCGGCAGCGACCTGACGGTTGCCCGGTTGCAGGAAGTCTTCCAGGGTGACGCCCGTCCCCGGGGCGCTGAGACGGCGGTAAATGGAGAAGATGGTCCCGACCGAGACGTTGACATCAATGTTGGAAGAGCCGTCGAGGGGATCGATCAGCACCACGTATTTGGAGTGACGGGAGAGCTCGGAATCAAAGGAGACGAAGTCCTCTTCTTCTTCGGATGCAATACCGCACACTTCACCACGGGCTTCCAGCGCGGCTTTAAAGCGCTCATTGGCATACACATCCAGCTTCTGCTGCACCTCGCCCTGCACGTTTTCAGCACCCATGGAGCCGATGATATCTGCCAGCCCCGCCTTGTTGATCTCCCGGTTCACCACCTTGGCGGCCAGACGGATGGAACTGAGCAGTGAGGTCAGCTCGCCGGTCGCGGTGGGGTAATCCGCCTGCTTTTTGACGATGAACTCGCCCATGGTGATCATGTTTCGCATTATTGTTCCTTTAAGAGCGTTTCCGTTGGCTTTGAAAACGTTTGCACGCGTCGACAAAAAAAGTGCCGATCCTCGGCAGCCTTGTTTTGTAACCTAATGTAACGCCTGTTTTTTGTTTTTGCAGCGAATTAAGCCGCTGGATAAACGTGCAATTTACACCTCACCACCCCATCAAAAGGGCATAAAACCAGTGCCAATTGGTGACTTTCATCATGTTAATTCGCAGCAAAAAATCACGAACAGGCAGCCATGATGGGTGCAACGGCCCACTTGGCCCCCCTATCTGGGTAGCTGATGGCAAGGCCGGTGCCCACCTCTTGAGATCTCCAGATCAATCCAGCACACTGGCCAAGCTTTGGAAGCAAAAAAACATAAGGATATTCAATGAAAAGGACTCTCATTGCCGGCACGGTTGCCGCTCTGTTCGCGTTACCGACTCTGGCGGCTAACGTACCTGCCGGCACCCAGCTGCTACCCGGCGATCAACAAATCTTCGTGCGCAACATAGGTTCAGAGCCCGCCTCCATCGATCCCCAGATGGTGGAAGAGAGCTCGGGCAGCGACATCGTCAACGACCTGTTCGAGGGGCTCTATACCCTGGATGGCGACGGCAAGCTGCAAGCCGCCGGGGCGCTTGGCTATGAACTCGACACCACAGGCACCGTCTACACCTTCAAGCTGAGGCCCGAGGCCAAATGGTCCAACGGCGAGCCGGTGACGGCGGCAGACTATGTCTATGGCTGGCAACGGGCGGCGGATCCCAGAAACGCCTCCAACTATGCCTGGTTCATCGAGCTGACCGGCGTCACCAACGCCAGCGACGTGGTACAGGGTAAAAAAAGCCCGGATGCCCTCGGCATCAAGGCCCTCGATACGCACACCCTGCAGATCACCCTGAACAACCCTGTGCCCTTCTTTCTGAAGACGCTCTCCCACTACACCACCTTCCCCGCGCCCAAGGCGACCATAGAGAAGTTCGGTCATGAGTGGGTCAAGCCGGGCAACATTGTCTCCAACGGCGCTTTTATGCTCAAGGAGTGGACCCCCAACGAGCGCCTCATCGCAGAGCGCAATCCCCTCTACTGGGATAACCAGAACACAGTGCTCAACAAGGTGCTCTATCTGGAGATAGTCTCTGACACCGCCGCCTACAACCGCTATCGTGCCGGTGAACTGCACTACACCACCTATCCGCTGGAGCAGTACAAGCAGCTCAAGAGCCAGAGCCCGGAGGAGCTTGTCAACGCCCCCATGCTCGCCACCTATTACTATGTGTTCAACACCCAGCGCAAACCGTTCGACAACCCCAAGGTGCGCAAGGCGCTGTCGCTTGCCATCGACAGAGACACCATCACCGAGAAGATCCTGGGACAAGGTCAGCTCTCCGCCTTCAGCCTGACCCCACCAAGCGTCGACGGCTTCGAACTCAAGCGCCCTGCCAGCCAGTTGCTGAGCAAGGAGGAGAGGATCAAACAGGCGAAAGCATTGCTGAGCGAGGCCGGATACGGCCCGGGCAAACCGCTGGATGTGGACATCCTCTACAACACCAACGAGAGCCACAAGAAGATAGCCCTGGCCATCTCCTCCATGTGGAAGCGCAACCTGGGGGTTACCGCCAAGCTCAACAACATGGAGTGGAAGACCATGGTGTCCGCGCTCAATGAGGGGGATTTCGGCGTCAGTCGCTACTCGTGGAACGGGGATTACAACGATGCCTCGACCTTCCTCGACATCATGACCTCCAGCAGCAGCGCCAACAGCGGCAAGTGGTTCAACAAGCAATATGATGCCCTGCTGGCAAAGGCCCATGACTCCAAGGATCCGGTCGAGCGCAACCGGCTCTATCAAGAGGCCGAGGCGCTGATCGACCAAGAGGCCCCCATCGCCCCCGTCTACTTCTATGTCAAGTCACGGCTGCTCAAGTCCAATATCAAGGGCTATCCCTATCAAAACCCGCAAGACGTGGTTTATTCGAAAGACCTCTATCTCACCGCGCAGTAACGCCCTGACCTCCTAAACAGAAAGACCGCCTCGAAGGCGGTCTTTTTTCAATCTTCCCGACAGCTCGCCAATGCCACCCTGGCCCGACGACGCAGCACCACAGGCTGCACCAGCAGTTGCGCCAGCAAGACCCCAAGCAGCGTCATGCCACCACCGATCAGGTGATAGCTGGTCAGCGTTTCCCCCAGCCAGCTGATGGCCAGTACCGCCGTCATCACTGGCAGCAGATTCATGAAGATGGCGGTGCGGCTCGCCCCCAGCAGGGCTATGCCCTGCATCCAGAGCCAGGGGGACAAGGCCGAGGTAGGAATACCTGCGTAGAGGATGAGCCAGAGCGCGCGGCCATCTGGCCACTGCCCGTCCACCAGCAGGTAAAACGGGGTGAGAAACAGCAGGCTGCACAGCACCTGGCCGTAGAGCATGGACCAGTTGTCCAGCCCCAGATCCCACTTTTTGAGCAGGACGCTATAGAGGGCATAGGTGCCCGCCGAGAGCAGCATGTATACAGAGCCGATATGAATGCCCTGGGTAAACAAACGGGACGGATCCCCCTGTCCCAGCAAGATGGTCAGCCCCAGAATGGAGATAAGCCCACCGAGCAGAGCCCCCCAGGTGGGACGCTCACGCAGCAGCCAGATACTGAGCAGTACCGTCATCAGCGGTGTCAGCCCCATCATCAGACCTATCTCAGTGGCTCCCAGGGTTTGCGCTGCGTAGTACCCCAGGGTCTGGTTCAGCACCATGCCGAGCAGGGCCAGAGTCGCCAACTGATAGAAGCCGGCCCGCAGTTTGGCCCGATCCCGCAAGGCCCTGTGTGCGAGGAAAGGCGTCAAGATGATGGCGGCCACCATCCAGCGCGACCAGGCCAGTGCCGCGGGTGAAAGCAATCCAACCGCCAGCTTGCTGACAATGGCATTGCCAGACCAGATGGCCATGCAAGAGAAGGGAAACAAAAAGGCAAGAGGCATAGCGCTGTCCACAGAAACGATCCGGTATTTCAGGCGGGAGTATAAGGGGGCAAACAAGATTCGCAAGCACAGCTCGGCCTTGAGAATGCGGGTGACGTTGAACCGAGATCGAGCTGAGCCAATTCGGCCATGTCAGGGCTGAAAACAATCATGCCCGCACAGTGGCGGGCATGAAGCGGCTGGATGGGATGGCACAGAACTTATGCCGCATCCATGTGCAGTCTGGAGATCATCTCATTGACCTCGACCACGGTCTGGCGGTGGGGTATGTCAGCTGGTGTTGGCATCATCAGCAAGCCTGACTGGAAATCAAAACGCCCCCTGCCGTGGATATAAATCCGCCCCTTGAAGAAGGTTTTGACATGTTTTGCCACCATCAGTGGCAGGTACTTCTTGAACACTCTCATCGTTTGCAACCTCTTGCAGTTGTATCCGTATGACAGCAGCTTCTGCGAAATAATTCCGTAAATTCTTTATAAAAATCCGGAAAAATCGCAACTCTCTTCCCCAAAAAACCAATCTATAACTTTTTATTAACTTTTAACGTATTGTATGTGGTCCTTCCAGCCAGAGCAATACCCCCTTGCTATCTTGCCATTCGATACAAGCCATGCCTGACGTGGCAAACATGGGGGCACCTGCCGCCGGGCAGAGGCTCTGCACCAGATAACCTACCAGTGGCAGGTGGCTGACCATCAAAATTTGGTCATGTGTTGCCGCCAACGCAGTGAGATAGCTTGCGACAAAAGCAGGGTCCCCATAGGGGGTGATTTCCTTGCTCTCTTCGACCCTGGTGGCCTTGGGCAATTCACTGCATATGCTCTGCCAGGTTTGTCTGGCGCGCAGATAATTGCTGTGGACAACCAAATCCAGCACCCCGTCCAGTTGGGGCGCCAGCCAACTGGCCATGTGAATGGACTCTTCAATTCCCTGCTCGGTCAGTGGACGCTGTTCATCTGTTTTCGCATTCATGCCAGCCTGGCCATGACGCATGATGTAGATTTTCATTACAACCTCGCCCAACGGGCCTGTTTTGATAGCGGGGGGATCTTACCCCGCCATGCCGGGGGAAACAATTGCGCTACCTCTCAGAAAAGGGTTTGCCTCACTGGATAGCGGGGTCGATAATCATGTTTAAATTCAAATAAATCCAACACGAGTCACGCGCCAATGAGCCCATATGCCAGCCCTAATGACCATCGGCAATACCACTATCTGGAGCTGGCAAACCGGCTCAGGGTCTTGTTGATCTGCGATCCCGACACCGACAAGTCTGCCGCCTCTCTGGCCGTCAACACCGGCCATTTCGACGATCCGGCCGATCGGCAGGGGATGGCTCATTTCCTTGAGCATATGCTGTTCCTTGGTACCCGCACTTATCCCAAGCCTGGTGAGTACCAGCAATTTATGAGCCGTCATGGCGGCAGCAACAATGCCTGGACCGGCACCGAGTTCACCAACTTCTTTTTCGAGATAGACACCGGCTTCTTCGAGGCCGGTCTCGACCGTTTTTCCCAGTTCTTCATCTGCCCCACTTTCACCCCCGAGTGGGTGGATAAAGAGCGCAACGCGGTCGACTCCGAATACCGCCTCAAGCTGCAGGACGATGTGCGCCGCAGCTACCAGGTACATAAAGAGACGGTCAATCCGGCCCACCCTTTCTCCAAGTTCTCGGTCGGCAACCTGGATACCCTGGCCGATCTGCCCGGCCGGGATCTGCGCGCCGATCTCATCCGGTTCTACGAATCTCACTACAGCGCGGATCGCATGGCGCTGGTGATGATCTCGCCTGAATCCATCGAGACCCAGATTGACTGGTGCGATCGCTTTTTCGCTCCCATTTTGAATCGCAATTTGGGAATACCGACCCTGACGACCCCCCTCTATCGCCTCGACGATCTCGGCATCCGCATCCGCATCAATCCGGTCAAGGAAACCCGCAAGCTGGCGCTGACCTTTCCGCTGCCCAATGTGGATGAGTTTTATGACAAAAAACCCCTCACCTTCCTGAGCCACCTCATCGGCTATGAAGGGGATGGCAGCCTGCTCTCCTTGCTGAAAGCAAAAGGCTGGGTCAACCAGCTCTCCGCCGGAGGCGGCATCAGCGGTGCCAACTTCAAGGATTTTGGGGTGAGCTTTGGCCTCACGCCGCTCGGGCTTGAACACGTCAACGAGATAGTGGCCGCCCTGTTCGGCTATCTGAAACTCATCGAGCGTGGCGGGGTAGAAAGCTGGCGCTACGAAGAGAAGCGAACCGTGCTTGAGTCGGCGTTCCGCTTTCAGGAGCGGGGCCGGGCCCTCGACACCGTTTCCGGCCTGGTGTTGAACCTGTTCAGCTACACGCCCGAGGATCTGCTCTACGGCGATTACATGATGCGCGAATACGACGAGGCGCTGATCCGCCGCCTGCTCGCCAAGCTCACGCCACACAACCTGCGCATGACCATCACGGCGCCTGAGCTGGCCACGGATCGCCTGGCCCGCTGGTATCAGACCCCCTATGGCGTCGACATCATCACGGAGGCGGAAAAGATCCACTGGCAGCAGAGCGAACCTGATCCGGCCCTCACCCTGCCCTTGCCGAACCCCTTTATCAGCAACCGGCTCGATCCGCGCCAGCCAGCACTGCAAGCCGACATGCCCGCCTGCATCATCGACAGGCCTGGGTTTCGGCTCTGGCATCTGCACGAGCATCAGTTCAGCGTGCCCAAGGGCAACCTCTACATCTCCATCGACAGCGAGCACGCGGTCAAAAGCCCGCGCCACATCGCCATGGCACGGCTTGCGGTGGAACTGCTCACGGATCACCTCAACGCCCTCACCTACCCGGCGGAGCTGGCGGGGCTGGGCTACCAGATCTATGCCCATCAGGGCGGCTTTACCATCAACCTGAGCGGCTTTGCCGACAAGCAACCCCTGCTGCTCGACATGATCCTCGGCAACCGCACCCTGGGCTATCCGGATCCGGGCCGCTTCGCCGAGATAAAAGAGCAGCTCATCCGCAACTGGGACAACCAGTCCAAGGCGCGGCCCATCTCCCAGCTGTTCAACCAGCTCACCAGTTTGCTGCAACCAAACAACCCGCCGTTCGAGCAGTTGCTGCGCCATCTGCGCACCGTGGAACTTGGCGAGATGCCGGCGTTTGTCGCCCAACTGTTCGGGGAGGTACACATAGAGGCGCTGGTTCACGGCGACTGGAATGCCGCCGAGGCGCTCGAACTGGCCGCCCTGTTGGAGCGCCACCTCGGCACCCACAGCCAGCCCAGTGCCGAGACCCGCCGCCCGCTCATCTCCATTCAAAACAGGGGCACCCTCATTCGTGAGCAGGGCTGCGAGCACGAAGACTCGGCGCTGCTGGTCTACTACCAGTCCCGCACCACCCGGGCGCGGGATCTCGCCTGCTTCACCCTGGCCAACCACATAATGTCGTCCACCTTCTTCCACGAGCTGCGCACGCGCCAGCAGTTGGGGTACGTGGTGGGTGCCGGCAACCTGCCCCTCAACCGTCACCCCGGCCTCATCTTCTATATCCAGTCGCCAGTGGCAGGGCCCCAGCACTTGCTGGATGCGGTGGAAGAGTTCATCGACCTCTTCCCGCTGGCCATGCTGGAGCTGACCGAGCAACAGTGGCAAGACAGCAAGGTGGGCCTGCAGGCCCAGCTGAGCGAACGGGATGCCAACCTGCGCAGTCGCGGCCAGCGGCTCTGGGTCAGCATAGGCAACAAGGATCTAGGCTTCGATCAGCGGGAAAGGGTGTGCGAAGAGGTGGGCAAACTGAGCCGTGCCGACTTGGTGCGCTTCATCATACAGCTGCGCTCACGCACCTCGGACAGGCTGATCCTCTGCAGTTATGGTCAGGGTCATGAGCATGACGAGCGCATCACGGGCCAGTTTATCGACGACCCCAAGGCGTTCAGGCTCGCCGCCAACACCTTCGAGGCCTGAAGCAGGCATTCCCGCCCATCAGCCAATCCAGCCCAATAAAAAGCCGACCCCTTGGGGTCGGCTGGAAAAACCATAACAATTGCGACCAAAGCCGCCAAAAGTGAACATGAGCGTGAAAATCAGACACTGCGTTGATGGTCGGCCGGATGGTTCAAACCAGAGCGCACCTGCCAATATCAACAGTGATTGAGAAACAGGCTCATCTTAGGCACTCCCCTCCCTTGTCACGTTGATCTATGTCAAAGGAGGTAGCAAAGAGTCGGTGACCTGCCGGTTTGTCGGCCTGGATCACGCTTTCGCTTTTCAGCCCCGGCGGATCAGGCGATAGGCCACTTCATCAAAATAGGAGAGCTGACCGGAGAGCACTCTGGGGTGATCCACCTCTGCGGCACGGCCCAGCACTTCCACCCGAAAATCGCGCTCGAACAGGGTGCGCACTTCCATCTCCCCCACCGAGAAGGGCGGCTGTTTCTGCTGCTCCGGCTGATACTCCAGAGTCACCAGCAGGATCTGGCCACCGGTTTCCATCAGGCGGCTCATCAGCTCCGCATACTGGCGGCGCATCTCCGTCGGCAAGGCGATCAGCGCCGCCCTGTCATAGGCCAGCCGGTAGCGCCGCCCCAGTTCGGGGGCGGCAAAAAAATCCCCCTGATGAATGCGCAAGGAGCCGTGCTGATGGCACTGATAAGGGCCCAGCTCGCTGAGGGTATCGGTGAGCAGGTTTTCACTGAAGAACTGTTCGATGGCGAGCGCAGAGAGCTCGAAGCCATCGATGGGGTGCCCCAGGCCATTGAGCCAGAGCATGTCGCGGGACTTGCCGCACAGGGGCACCAGCACGGGTTCACCCTGTTGCTGGGCAGACCACCAGGATTGCAGCCAGCGATTGAAGTCTGCCTGATGAAAGCCAATCCGGTTCTCTTCCCAACGCTGATGCCAAAACGCAGCTTCCATCCTAATACCCCTGTTATCTGAAGATGCCTCAATATCACAACTTAACCCGGCGCACGCAAGCCTTGCGCCGGGCCGACGGGTGATTTTTGCCAGGCAAACGATTACAAAACCCAAAAGAACCGCCAGGCCCCTTTTTTGACATCTTTATGTCATGGATATGTGATGGGTGATCTGCAGCCTCACCAAAATAACGTGCGCTGACATGCCAACTGGCCGCGCGGATTCAGGCACAGGCGGGCTCGGCCGTCATCATGGCCGCCACTGCCGCTATCCTGGCCGAGATCTGTGCGAACGAGGGGCGCTGCGACACATGATCGCAGAGGCATGCCCGGACCAGTAGAGCGAGATCATGCAGCGCCTCGCTCTGTGGCTGGCAGCGTGCCAGCAGCTCGTCGAGCAGACACCCAAAGGCCCTTACCTCTATCCGCTCCAGCCCCTCGGCCAGCACGCATTCCGTGCGATCGTAACAAGAGGCAGCGCCAAAATCGCCGAGCAGCACCCGGCCCTTCCCTTGTAAGGAGTGCAGTATGTTATGGCCATAGAGATCGCCGTGCATGATGCCTCGCTCATGCAGATGCCCCGCGGCAGCCGCTATGCCCTGCGCCATGGCGAGCACGGCGGCCGGAGTGAATGTCAGCGCTGCTGGATAGACGTCGCGGGTGCAGGAGTCCAGACTCGGCGGGCCCGCCAGATTGGCAAACTTGGGATCTATCAGCTCCATCACCAGCGCCGGCATGCCGGAGGGGTGATCCGCCACCTTCCCCAGCACCCTGATCAGGTTGGGATGAGTGCCGGCCGCCAGCGACGCCGCCATCTCGCAATGAGGCAAGCCATCGCTGGTCACGGCCCCCTTGAACAGCTTGACCGCCACCGCCTGCGGCTCATCACCCTGCAATCCGTCGCACGTGATGTGGGTGGCACTATGGATCACGCCAGAGGCCCCCTGCCCCAGCAACTCACCCAACTCAAGCGCCCACCACGGCACTGGGGCGATATGAGCCATATGAGCGTCATCGATGGCCCGCGCCTCCTCCCCCTCGCTAAAGGGGTTGCCGGAATAGGCGAGCCAGGAAAGGCGCGGCAGCGCCAGCAGCCAGTCGGGGAAGCATTCGATGCGGTTGGCGGCGATGCGCAGCAGTTCGAGTCGATAGCAATTGGCCAGTGTCTCTGGCAAGGCGGTCAAGCGGTTGCCCGCCAGCATCAGCTTTTGCAGGCGGCTGCACTGACCCAACTCATCGGGCAACTGTGCGATGGCGTTGTCAGTTAGGATCAGCCAGCGCAATCCCACTGGCAGCGACGCGGCGGGAACTGTGGAAATCTGGTTAGCCTTGAAGCCCACCATGGTCAGTGCCGGGCAGAGACCCAACACCTCGGGCAACTCGGTAAAGCGGTTCTCGGAGCAGAAAATGATGCGCAATTTGCTGAACTCGGCCAGCTCGTCAGGCAGCCGACTCAACTGGTTGCCAGTGAGATCCAGCACCTCGAGCGTCTCTTTAAGGCTCAGGATCTCGGGTGGGAACTCCGTCAGATTTTCACAAAGCTTCAGATGGCGGGCGCCGCACAGTTCACCCGCGCGCAGCTGTTCCAGAGTATGCATAACCGTTTTTCAATCCTGATGATCTGCCTGATGGCACAGCGACCATCAGCGCGCGCCGAACCCGGGTCCGGCGATTTTAAAGGGGGGCATTATAAAGAATTCGGGGCGCAGATCGCCCCTTTTGTTGCTTTGGCAAGGCTCAGCGCTCAGCCACACCACCCCGGCGAATTGACGAAGAGACGTAGGGTGCAATAAGCGCAGCGCATTGCACCGTTTGCCGCGCGGCTTTTGTGCAAGGTATGAGGAACAAAAGTAGAGGTGCAATTTCATTGCCCCTACGATACTGAAAATAGCGGCACACGCCAAAATCGTGATCTCCTCCCCCCTCGAGCCAAATTCCCCATTAAAAGCATCATCACGACAACCACTTACACTCATACCAAAGCTTACCCGAAAAGGTGGATGTCCCAGATTTCTATTGTGAATAGCAACGCTTTGCAGACTATTTTTGGGTGCCAGTGTTGCTTAAAAGTGAATTATTATTCTGTTCAACAGCGCAGTTCCTATGTGATTATTGTCGACTTTATTTTATAATGCTTAAAATACAATCAAAAAACTAAAGTAAGAACAGCTGAGAGCGAAATGAACACTTAACCGAATCCGCTAGCTCTATTTTTAAAAATCCTTGTTCACCCATGCTGCTGAGTGGCAGCAACGTGAGGTGTTCACCCTAGAAACTTAATAGCTGTGAGCAACATATGATTAATGCCAGCGCTTTTATTGAACATGTTAACAAACATCCCATAAAAATAATTCACAGATCCGCAAAAAATAGCAACCCCAGTGTTTTCAATGCCACTATCACGGTAGGTAAGCATTTAGAGAATATGCTGTGCATTCTTAGTGCACTATGCGTTAAAAACATAGAAGAAGGTAATGTGCATGCGCTGGCAATGGCATTTAAAAAAGAGTTTATAAAATTTGTTGTTGCTGAATTCATCAAGACAACAACATATAAGCAGACAGAGTTTGGGGCAGGGGTAGAGACTGGCGAAAGATTGGTTGAAGCCATCGTACTCCCCACTTTTCATTATTACCTTGCCACTCTTTCTGATGGTGATGTGGTTGCTCATATCCGATTTTTTATGAAGTTGATGCGCGGCATTGAATCGATAGATGCGCAGAACGCAAAAGACCCAAAGACAGCATTGCAGGAATATTATCAATCCCAAAAGTTGCCTCTACCAATTTATAAAACTCAAATGTGCGGAGGAACACAACATGAGCCACAATATGAGTCTGTTCACGTTTCACCCAACAAGAGGATTTTTACAGCAACAGGTTCAAGTAAGAAAACCGCGGAACAAAATGTTGCACAAATTGTCCTAGAAGAATTAAATCAACTCAAGACCTCCGATAAAATAAATAGCTCTAACAAAAAACATTTGAAGACATTTAATAGTATTGACACCATTTTTGATGGGGTATTAAATCCTGTGGTGGCTGGTATGTATAAAAATAGCGAGCTAAATACAGCCTTCGGGTTACCGAACGACTTGAATTCAATTCAATTATTCGCGCCAGCACGTATAAAGGGAACAGATCGCTCACTGCGTTCACACAGAGTGTATGCAACACTTGGCGCTTTCTACACAAGCTTTCTGACAGCGGTTAGCTCGTTAGCATTGGTTAAAAAAAACGAGAATGCACCAATAGGAATGAATATCGGCCTTGAGGTGCTTTCAGAAAAAAACCTCATGTCATTTTATCATTCCGGTTTTATCTCGAAACAGTCACTTCCATACAAAGGACATAGCGAATATGAGGTAACAAGTTATTACGTTGATTGTATTCAAGCTTGCTTTGGTGCAGCACTGCTTAATATCATTAGCAATAAAAACAAGTATGATTATAGCGAGTTAATGACATCCTTACCTGCCGTAAACTGGATTTATAAACGTGTAAAAAATTGCCATTCGAATAAGTTTTATGTAAGTCAGGACATTCTTTCTACGCACACACTACATCGAATGCAACAGTATGGTTTCACCATCAAACTCGATAAAGTGCTAGGGAAGGTGCGAACAAGTCCCTGATATGAGATCATGTTTGTCATCTGGAGCCATGGAACAGGGTTCATCATGA
>NZ_JAPDBE010000047.1:0-34086 GCF_027705025.1 Aeromonas sp. D3
TCATGATGAACCCTGTTCCATGGCTCCAGATGACAAACATGATCTCATATCAGGGACTTGTTCGCACCTTCCCTAGGCGTTCGGCATTATTACACTCACACCAGGGTTTGATGTGGCTGGCAATCAGCAGGGCCTTGTTGGTTACTGTAGTGGTCTAATCATCCCGGACACCATTTTAGGTGGTACAGTCGCCACCATGACCTGAGGTGTTCAATGACAAGATTACGTCGCTCATTTACTGCTGAATTCAAACTTGAAGCCGCATCCCTGGTGCTCGACCAGGGATATTTTGTCACCGAAGCCAGCCGTTCACTGGATGTCGGTGAAACCGTACTGCGCCGCTGGGTTCAGCAACTTCAATCCGAACGAACCGGCACTATCCCTATCAGCAAAGCACTGACTCCGGAGCAGCAGAAAATTCAGGAACTGGAAGCCCGTATCAACCGGCTCGAGCGCGAAAAGGACATTCTAAAAAAGCTACGGCTCTCTTGATGGCGGACGAGTTCACACGTACGCGCTGATAGACCGATTAAGGGAGCAAGCCCCTATCACCCTGGTCTGCTGCGCTTTCGATGTTCCCACTTCCTGTTTTTACGATTATCTGGCTCGCAGGCGAGCGATTAACCGTGAGCGCATGCAACAGCGCAGCGAGTTGCGTCGTTTGTTTAAAGAGAGCCGGGGTTCGGCAGGCAGCCGTGCCTTGATGTCGATGATGCGGGAGTTGGGGTATCAGATTGGTCGATTCAAAGTACGTAACCTGATGAAGGAAGCCGGGTTGGCATCCAAACAGCCGGGCACACATCGTTATAAGGTTGCACGGTCTGAACGACCGGATAATCCGAATCTGCTGGCCCGCGAATTTGATGTTCCGCAACCCAATCAAGTGTGGTGTGGCGATATCACCTACGTCTGGGCAGGTACTCGTTGGCATTACCTGGCTGTGGTTCTTGACCTCCATACTCGCCGAGTCGTGGGCTGGGCAATGTCTGACAAGCCTGATGCAGAGCTGGCAATCAAAGCACTGGAGATGGCCTATCAGCAGCGGGGTTGCCCCTCTGGTGTGCTGTTCCACTCTGACCAGGGCAGCCAATATGGCAGCAGGGCATTTCGGCAACGACTGTGGCGCTATCGTATGACCCAGAGCATGAGTCGTCGTGGTAACTGCTGGGATAACGCCCCGATGGAGCGGTTGTTCAGAAGCCTGAAGTCAGAGTGGCTCCCGGCAACGGGATACATGAGCCTGCGGGAAGCAACGCGGGATATCAGTTATTAACTGATGGATTACTACAACTGGCGGCGTCCACATCAACACAATGACGGGATGCCGCCAGCAAAAGCCGAGACTCGGCCTAACCAAGTGTCCGGATTTAGTTGGCCACTACAGGGAGACAGTAGATGGAATCGCCACTAGGTGAACTAGAAGAATTTATCGAGATATTGGATCTAACACCCCAGGAGGAGGAAAGATTCGAGCGTATTCTTGAAAGACTTCGCGATGGAGTCGCTGCGTTAAAACGCTGAAGGATCCGGATTGGCCCGCCACTGAGCGGGCTTTTCTATGCCTGTAAACTGGGGGGGGGGGCTTGGGGCAATTTGGGCAAAACGAGAGGGAAAATACGGGAAAATGGGGGAATATAGACCCTAAGACACGTTGTGAAAAATCAGAGGAATCACAGGCTTGGCGGGCCTTACAGGCGGTTTCAGCTCATACGATGATGTTATTAAAGTAAGTGTCCCGGTTGGTCTGTCAAATGGCGCAGCTCGCTCTGGGCGTTCACGGCTTTCACTCGTTTCCGAATGGGCCTTTTTCGTCAGTTTAAGACTAAAGTCGTGATTTCGTGGAAGAAAAGTACTGCTAGATTGATTGCGAAACATTTCATTAACAAAGGGAGTTGGGAAATGGCATTCGAAAGCGACGAGAAGGCAAAAGCCTACTGGAGGGAGAATGTTTCCCTGATGCTGAAATTGCTGGTGGTCTGGTTCTCTGTCTCTTATGGCGCGGGGATCATTTTTGCCGACTGGCTCAACCAGTTCCAGTTTTTTGGTTTCAAGCTGGGGTTCTGGTTCGCCCAGCAAGGGGCCATCTATGTGTTTGTCCTGTTGATCTTTGTTTACGTTCACCAGATGAACAAACTGGATCGCAAATACGATGTGCATGAAGGGTGAGGTCTGATATGGATTTGCAAACACTGACGTATGTAGTCGTTGGCCTGACCTTTGCCCTTTACATCGGCATCGCGATCTGGGCCCGGGCAGGGTCAACCAAGGAGTTTTACGTGGCTGGGGGCGGGGTACACCCAGTCGCCAACGGCATGGCCACCGCGGCCGACTGGATGTCTGCCGCCTCTTTTATTTCCATGGCGGGTCTTATCTCCTTTATGGGATATGACGGCGCCGTCTATCTGTTGGGCTGGACGGGTGGCTATGTGCTGTTGGCACTGTGCCTGGCCCCCTACCTGCGCAAGTTTGGCAAATTTACCGTGCCCGACTTTATCGGGGATCGTTACTACTCCCAGACGGCGCGTACGGTTGCCGTCATCTGTGCCATCCTGGTTTCGTTCACCTATGTGGCGGGCCAGATGCGCGGGGTCGGGGTGGTCTTCTCCCGTTTTCTCGAGGTGGATATCACCACAGGGGTCGTTATCGGCATGGCGGTGGTGTTCTTCTATGCGGTGCTAGGCGGTATGAAAGGGATCACCTACACCCAGGTTGCCCAGTACTGCGTGCTGATCTTTGCCTACATGGTGCCCGCCTTTTTTGTCTCCATCATGATGACGGGTCATGTCCTGCCCCAGACCGGGTTTGGTGCCACCCTGCTCAGCGAGCCCAATGTCTATCTGCTGGACAAGCTGGATCAAATTTCGGTGGATCTGGGTTTTGCAGCCTACACAGAGGGAGTGAAATCCAAAATCGACGTGATTGCCATCACGTGCGCCCTGATGGTGGGGACTGCGGGTCTGCCCCATGTGATAGTGCGTTTCTTCACAGTGCCGAAAGTGCGTGATGCGCGCATCTCTGCCGGTTGGGCATTGCTGTTCATCTCCTTCCTCTATACCACGGCGCCTGCGGTTGCCAGCTTTGCGCGGGTCAACATGGTGGATACCATCAATGGCAGCGATGGCAAGGGCACCGAATACGCCCAGGCTCCCCAGTGGATAAAGAACTGGGAGAAGACAGGCCTTATCGCTCACGATGACAAGAACGGCGACGGTCGCATGTTCTACTCAAATGATGATCGCAATGAGATGAAAGTTGACCGGGACATCATAGTGCTGGCCAACCCCGAAATCGCCAACTTGCCCAACTGGGTGATCGCCCTGGTGGCCGCCGGTGGCATTGCTGCGGCGCTCTCTACGGCGGCGGGTCTGCTGCTGGTGATCTCGACGTCTATTTCCCACGACTTGCTCAAGCGCAACCTGATGCCCAACATCAGTGACAAGATGGAGCTGCGTTATGCTCGCGGCGCGGCGGCAGTGGCGATTCTGGTGGCAGGCTATCTTGGCATCAACCCGCCCGGCTTCGTGGCGGAGGTGGTCGCCTTTGCCTTCGGATTGGCGGCGGCCAGCTTCTTCCCGGCCATCATAATGGGGATCTTCTACAAGAAGATGAACAAGGAGGGCGCCATTTCCGGCATGCTGGCGGGTATGGTGTTCACTGTGGGTTATATCATCTACTTCAAAGGGATCTTCATCACGCCGATGGCGGCCAACGTGCCGGAAAACTGGCTGTTTGGCATCTCGCCGGAAGGGATTGGCAGCGTGGGTATGGTGATCAACTTCGTGGTGGCATTTGTGGTGAGCCGTTTTACGGCGACGGTTCCCCTGGAAGTACAGGAGATAGTAGAGAGCATCCGCTTCCCGAAAGGGGCGGGCGAGGCTCACGACCATTAATCCAGTGAAGAAGGGAGGGGCTTGCCCCTCCCGAGGAGCAACTGATGGATGTGGCTGATGTAACCCGATTTCTGGCACAGACCACCCCGTTTAGCCAACAGGGCACTGCCCTGCAAACCGAGCTGGCTCACGCCATCTCGGTTTATTATTTTCGTGCCGGTGAACAGGTCAATGCAGGGGATGGACGCTTGCTCATCGTCCGCACAGGCCTGTTCACCCGCATGGGTGCCCAGCAGCAGTTGCTGGAAAAATTACAGGAGGGGGACTTTTATGGTTACCAGCCCTTGCCGTCTGGCGAGCGGTTGACCTGTGAAGAGGACGGCCTGGTCTACTGGTTGGCGGCAGAGCCTTTTGCTAGAGCGCGCCAGCATTACCCCGAGTTGGACCATTTCTTCCGACATCTTGCCGCCCGCACCTTGCACCAGCACTCCCTGCCCGATGAAGGATATTTTACCCTCAAGGTGGGTGATTTGGTGCGTCCTCACAAGATAGTCATCGCCCCCGATCAGACGGTGCAACAGGCAGCGCAGTTGATGAGCGAACGGCGGGTCTCCTCCTTGCTGGTGGAACGAGACGGTATCCTGCTTGGCATCATTACCGACAGAGACTTGCGCAGCCGGATCCTGGCCCATGGCTTGCCTGCCTCCACGCTCATCGCGGAGGCGATGACCCAACAGCCGAAAACCATAGAGCGGGATGCCTATCTGTTCGAGGCGCTCCAGCAGATGGGACAGTGGCGGGTCCACCATCTGCCGGTGCTGAGCCAGGGGCGGGTGGATGGCATGATCACGGTCACTGATCTGGTGCGAGCCCAGCAGGAACACCCTGTCTATCTGATGACCGATATCCACCGTCAGCCGGATCTGGCTCACCTCATCGAGGCCAGTGAACAGACGCTGAAGCTGGCCCATATACTGGGACGTCAGGGCGTACCGGCCCATGAAGCCAGCCACATACTGGCCACAGTGGCCGATGGTTTGACCCAGCGCTTGATTGAGCTGGCGCTGGCCGAGCTCGGTCCTGCCCCTTGTTCGTTCAGCTGGCTGGTGTTTGGCTCCTTTGCCCGCCGGGATCAAGGGCTCAATGCAGATCAAGACAACGGTCTGCTGCTGGCAGCCCCTCCGGTGGGAGAGGTAGGGCGGTATTTTGCCGCCTTGGCTCGCTATGTCTGCGATGGTCTGGCCCGCTGTGGTTTGCCTTACTGCAGCGGCAATATCATGGCGACCAATCCGGATCTCTGTCTTGATCAGGCCGGTTGGCTGGCCCGTTTCCACGGCTGGATCCACACCCCGACGCCACAGGCGCTGCTCAATGCCACTGTCTTTTTTGACCTGAGGATGGTGGCGGGCAGCGGCGAGTTGTTCGAAGGGCTGCATCGACAGATGCTGGCCGAGGCCCGTGCGCAGCCGCTGTTTTTGCTGCACCTGGCCCAGAGCGCGCTGGAGAGAACTGCGCCCCTTGGGCTGTTTCGCCATTTTATCCTCGAGCGGGATGGTCAGCAGCAAAAGGGGCTGGATCTCAAAGTGCGCGGAATAAGCGTTATCACCGACCTGGTGCGGGTCTATGCCCTGGCCAGCGGGGTCGCTGAGGTCAATACGCGCCAACGTTTGCAGCGACTGGTGCAGGAGGGGGGAATGGATAGCACCCAAAGCCGCAATTTGTGTGACGCCTTCGACTTGCTGGCCCAATTGCGCTGGGAGCATCACCTTGCCTGTCAGGATAAAATGGCAACAGAGGGGGAGGGGCAGGTTTCCAATCACCTGGACCCTGCCACCCTCTCGGGGCTACAGCGTCATCAGCTCAAGGATTGCTTCATGGTGATCAACGAAGGGCAATCCTTGCTCAAATACCGTTTCTGCCGGGGGCTCTGAAAATGGGGGGCTGGTTTGATACCTCCCTTACCCTGGCAAGGCGCTGGCTGAATCTTGAGCAGGGGAACAGAGGGTTAGCGCTGGCAGCCCAGCCCTGTCTTGCCATCGATTTGGAGCTGACCGGGCTCGATCCCCGTCGAGATCACATCGTCAGCATGGGGTGGGTGCCCATTGTGGGGCGCGAGATCCTTTTGGCTGACGCTCGCTATCTGTTGGTGCGTCCGCCGATCAGTGT
Organism: Aeromonas sp. D3; assembly: GCF_027705025.1. Classification (NCBI taxonomy): domain Bacteria; kingdom Pseudomonadati; phylum Pseudomonadota; class Gammaproteobacteria; order Aeromonadales; family Aeromonadaceae; genus Aeromonas; species Aeromonas sp. D3. The sequence continues at coordinate 5,997 of NZ_JAPDBE010000047.1, forward strand.
CGGCCAGAGTGCCATTTACCACGGGGTACACGATAGGGATCTGGCCGAGGCCAGCGCGCTGGAAGAGGCATTGCTGGCACTGCAGCAGGCTGCCGAAGGCGCCGTGCTGGTGGCCCATCACAGCGCGATCGAGCGCGCCTTTCTCGACCGTGCATGTCATCAGGTGCTGGGCAAGCGGGCGCCCTGGCGTTTTATCGATACCTTGCGCCTGGAACTGCATCAAATAAGGCAAAGGGGTGGGGAGCCCAATGATGATGGCCTCACCCTGGCACGTTGTCTAGCTCGTCACCGCTTGCCCCCTTGCCCCCAGCATCATGCGCTGGAAGATGCGTATGGCTGCGCCTTGCTGCTGCTGGCTCAAACTCGCCCCGATACCCCTCTGGCTCATCTGCTCTCCCTCTCGCGCTAATGCGGCGCTTAACAGTTCCGCAACCTGCCTCTTGTCTCGGGATCGGGGGATGGTTATGCTCGGTGGTATGACCAGTAAAGGCGCCAGGAGAGGGCAAGGGGAAATGGAAAAACCAAGGGTCAAGTGCGAGATCCGGGACGGTATCGCCGAGGTGATGTTGGCGCGGGGGGACAAGCTCAATGCGCTGGATAGAAGCATGTTTGGCGCCATCGATCAGACGCTCGCCGAGTTGCAGCAACACAAGGGACTGCGGGCCGTGATCTTGTATGGGGAAGGGCGTGCCTTCTGCGCCGGGCTGGATGTAAAATCCATGCTCAAGCAGCCGGTGGCGGCCCTGGACATCCTCAAGCGCGAGGCGGATGAGGCGACCAATCTGGCTCAGCGGGTCGCCTATGGCTGGCACCAGCTGCCGGTGCCTGTGATTGCCGTGACCCAGGGGGTTTGCTTTGGCGGTGGCTTGCAGATTGCCCTCGGCGCCGACTTTCGGTTCAGCACCCCGGATTGTCGCTTCTCCGTGATGGAGATCAAGTGGGGCATCATTCCCGACATGAGTGGCAGTGTTACCCTGCGTAACCTGATGGGGGTGGATACCGCCATGGAGCTTGCCATGAGCGGGCGCGAGTGTGATGCGCTGGAGGCCAAGTCCCTCGGGTTGGTGAGCCGGGTATGTGAGGATCCGCTGACCGAGGCGCGGGAGTTTGCCCGTACCCTCATCACCAAGTCGCCGGATGCGCTGGCGGGGATCAAGCAGCTCTACCAGCAGGCCTGGGCTCGCAGTGATGAGGTGATGCTCAAAGAAGAGACCCGTTTGCAAAAGCAGATCCTGGGCCGGCCCAATCAGTGGCGCGCCACCTTCAACAGCCTGTTTCGCTGGCGCTTGCCGTTCGGGCCGAGGCGCAACGCCCTCTGAAGTGGTAAAGGGAAGCGGTAAAGGATACAGCAAAAGAAAATGGCAGCCGAGGCTGCCATTTTTCGTTGTGTCGTTGCACTTATTTGATGACGGTATCCGGATCTGCCTCGAAGGCATGACCGGTTTTTTCGCGCATCAGGTTGACCTCGGCGCGGTTGTCGATCCAGTAGTCGGCGTTCTTGATACCGAGTTTTTCCGGGTGGAATACTGGGTCGACCCCTTGTGCCAGCTGTGCTTCATAGTCCTTCAGGCAGACGAAGGCGGTTTTTTGCAGCAGCAGGATGGCGACTATGTTGAGCCAGGCCATCAGACCGACCCCTATGTCCCCCAGACCCCAGGCGAGATCCGCCGTCTTGACGGTGCCGTAGACGGTCGCCGCCATCAGGGCAATCTTCAGCAAGAAGGTGAGCCAGGGGCGGTTGATCTTGCGGTTGATGAAGGCGATGTTGGTTTCGGCGATGTAGTAGTAGGCCACTATGGTGGTAAACGCGAAGAAGAACAGCGCGATAGCAACAAAGTAGTTACCAAAGCCGGGCATCATGCTCTCCATGGCGGTCTGCACATAGCCAGGGCCTGCAGCAATGCCGGCGATACCTGTGTAAATGGCTGCGCCATCCGGTCCTTGCACGTTGTAAAGGCCGGTGATAAGCAGCATGAAGCCGGTGGCGGAGCAGACAAACAGGGTGTCGATGTAGACGGAGAACGCCTGCACCAGACCCTGTTTGGCCGGGTGGCTCACAGCGGCGGCAGAGGAGGCGTGGGGGCCGGTTCCCTGGGCTGCTTCGTTGGAGTAAACCCCGCGTTTCACGCCCCACATGATGGCCAGGCCCAGAATGGCACCAAAGCCTGCGTCCAGACCAAAGGCGCTTTTCCAGATCAGCAAGATGATGCCTGGCAACTGGCCAATATTGAGGGCGATGATGACGCAGGCCACTATGATGTAGCCGAGCGCCATGAAGGGCACTACGGTACTGGCAAAGCTGGCGATCCGCTTCACGCCACCGAAGATGATAAAGCCCAGCAGCAGAGCCAGCACGGCCGCGGTCACGTTGGGACTAAGACCGAAGGCGGTGTTGAGGCTGGAGCCGATGGAGTTGGCTTGTACCCCCGGCAGCAGCACGCCGCAGGCGAAGATGGTGGCGATGGCAAAGATCCAGGCGTACCAGGTCATGCCTAGTCCTTTCTCGATATAAAAGGCCGGGCCACCGCGGTACTCACCGTTGATCTTCTCCTTGTAGACCTGACCCAGGGTAGACTCCACGAAGGCAGAGCTGGCACCGAGGAAGGCCACCATCCACATCCAGAACAGGGCGCCCGGGCCACCGAAGGTGATGGCAGTGGCGACGCCGGCTATGTTACCGGTACCGACCCGGCCCGCCAATGTCATGGAAAGTGCCTGGAAGGAAGAGACCCCCGCTTCGTTGGCTTTGCCTTTGAACATCAGGCGTACCATGCCTTTCAGGTGACGCAGTTGTAAAAAACGGCTGCGCAGGGAGAAGTAGAGGCCTACCCCCAGGCACAGATAGATGAGCGCAGGGCTCCAAATCACACCATTGATAGCATTGACGATTTCATTCATGTACAACAACTCCTTTGTTGTGCTGTCTTGGCGAGGTCTTTGCCTCGCTCCCTTAAAATGGTGAGTGACCAAGGGGGTCACTCAATCTTGAGCGGGACTTTCAACTACCAAGTCCGTGGGTTTTAACATATCGGTTTGTTCAAGGGCTTCCCAGCGAAATATGTTGTCATGTTGTTAATTTGTGAGTTGGCGTTAACAAATGGTCCTTTTGGTCGGGATGTGCTGGCATCCCCGCCATGATCTCCTCTCTCGTCTACCTGGATTGGTGATAACAGAGACACAGCAAATTTGAGGCCAAGGATGAAAATAGAAAACCATCTCAATGTGATCCGCCTCGCCGGGCAGGGGGATGCGGTCGCCATGGCCCGCCTGTTCGGGCAGCTTGGCTATCCCGCCAGCCCGGTCGAGGTGGCTGAACGCTGGTTGCAGCCAGCCTCTGATCGTGAGGTGCTGCTCGCCTGTCACGAGGTCGAGGCAGTGGGAGTGCTGGTGTGGCATCGCCTGCTGCCCTTGCATGTTGCACCAGACTGGGGCCTGATCTCGGCGCTGGTCGTCGATGAAGGTGCAAGAGGCGCTGGTGTGGGGGCTGCCTTGCTGGCGACGGCAGAAGCTCGCGCCCTGGCGCAAGGTTGCAGCCAGCTGGAATTGTCCAGCAGTCTCAAACGGCAATATGCCCATCGTTTCTACCTGTCTCAGGGTTACCTCGAGCGTCCGAAGCGGTTCGTAAAAGTATTTTGATTGGCAAGAGGAGTCTGCGTGTTCTGGTCCCGGTTATGGAGTCTGTTTGGTGGTATGTCCCGACAGGAAGAGAGCGCCCCACGAGCGCTGGAGTGGCTGCAGGCCCTGGCTGTGGTACCCATCTTGCAGGGATTTTCCAAAGACGATCAGCTGCGGCTGATTGCTCTGGCGCAGCAATTTCTGGCCCGTAAGACCCTGACCCAACTCGGGGTCGAGCTGACTTCCCGCCAGCAGGCGGTATTGGCTTTGCAGGCGGTGCTGCCCATTTTGCATCTTGGTCTCGACTGGTATCGTGGTTTTCACGAAATCATATTGATCCCGGAACCCGTGGTCCGTCGTCAGGAGGTACAGGATGAATTCGGTCTGGTGAGCGAGTGGGAAGAAGAGAACGCTGGGGAGTCCTGGCCTCAGGGGCCGCTGGTGCTGGCCTGGAGCGAGTTGCAGCAGGACGGGGATTGGGATGGCTTCAACCTGGTTATCCACGAATTGGCTCATAAACTCGACATGCTGGGGGGGGATGCCGACGGTGCGCCGCCGCTGCCAAGTGGCATGGATACACGCCAGTGGACCCTGGCTCTGCAGGAGGCGTTTGATGCCATGAATGCCCAGCTGGCGCGCGACGAGGTAACCGCTATCGATCCCTATGCTGCCGAGCATCCGGCCGAGTTTTTTGCCGTGTGCTGCGAGAGCTTCTTTACCGATCCGTTGCGCTTGCGGCAGGTCTATCCCGCTGTATACCGGCAACTAAGCCAGTTCTTCAGCCAGGATCCCGCCCTGCGTTTTCCGGCGACCCGTTTGTTGGCGGGAGAGGGGCAAACGGGGTCACTTGTCTGATAACCGATCTGCAGATTGCTCATTCGAAATAGCAAAAAGGCACCCGAAGGTGCCTTTTTCACAATCTGAATGGCTTACCTATCAGGCAGCAGCTTTCAGCTGTACTGCAGCGGCTTTCTTGTGATCGCCAATCGGCAGCACAGTGCGGCCAAACTGTTCGTTGATCACGGTAGCCATGGCCAGGTAGATGGCGCTGGCGCCACAGATGATGCCTTCGAAACCAGCGATGGTGCCGATCAGGGTGCTGCCGGTGAAATCACGGGCGGCCAGCAGGAAGAACAGCACTGTCAGGGAGGCGAATACGAACTGCTTCACACGGGGGAAGTTGACGGTGCCGACCAGCATGAAGAGAGTGAACATGCCCCACATCAGCAGATACCAGCCCATGTAAGCGTGGGGAGTGGCTTCGGCCAGACCCATGGTTGGCATCACCAGCAGGAACACCAGGCTCCACCAGAAGGTGCCGTAGGAGATGAAGGCGGTGACACCGAAGGTGTTGCCACGCTTGAACTCCATGATACCGGCGATGATCTGGGCCAGACCGCCATAGCACAGGCCCATGGCCAGGATCATGGCGCTGATGGGGAAGAAACCTGCGTTATGGATGTTCAGCAGAATGGTGGTCATACCGAAACCCATCAGACCCAGAGGGGCAGGGTTGGCCAATTTTTCGCTCACGTGGTGTTCTCCAAAAATAGAGGTGGGGGTTGATAAAAGACGCGCGATTTTAGGCAGGCAACGGGTCCCTCGCAAGAGGGGAGTACAAAAAATGGTAAAAAAACTACACGAAATTTTATCCACGTCATTATTCGTGTCATTCAGGTAGATAACAGGTGAATGAATAGCGGTGGCACGGTTGATTTTTTGTGTGAGCCACGCCGGATATGAAAATGAATAACAGATAGCAGCAGTGCCTTCGCCCCCTTGTTTTCGAGCCTGTTTCGTGGAACTGGGCTCTTGTCTGTTGCAGCCAGATGCCTGGCATTTGTCAGAGGCAAAAATCACCATATATGCCATCAAACAAAAAGAGGGAGTCACCGCTTGAAGCGCAGGAGACACTTGCCCATATCCAGAGGAAAAACGGTCGAGCAGGGGCGCTCACATTGGACGCATTATGTGGATAACGGGATAACGGGATAACGGGATAACGGGTCGCCAGAGGAAGGCAGAGCACAGTCGTAAAAGGCGTCGGGAGTGAGGGTGGATATACCCTCTCAATGATGAGTCGTTAGTGGCTATGACCTCAAGGGGGAAGTGGACGCCTGGCGGCACGAACAATCAAGGAGAGCGCTGAGGTGAAAACGCCGGGGAGCCGTTTCTGCTCCCCGGCAGCGGTCAGTTATCCAGTGTCAGAACGACCTTGGCTTCCTTGTCCGCCTCCTTTACCTGGCTGTCGAGTACGAACAGCCGTTCCGGCGCAATCCCCTGGGTATCCACCAGATACTCCTTGGTGTTCTGGGCACGGCGCATTGCCAGATTGCGCAGGGACTTGGCGGTGATCAGCTGTTGATCCCGCAGCAGGATCACCGCCTGGCTTCGCAGGGCCGGGCTCGACTCATCCAGTTTCAACCGGTCGGCCAGGTCCCCCAGCTCTTCGTTGAAGCGCGCCTCATAGGCTTCGGCCAGCGCGGCTTGGAGTATGGGGTCCTGCTCCAGCAGATTGAGGTCAACCGGCATGCCCGTGATCTTGGTCAATACTCGCTCCAGCTTCTGGCGCTGCAAAATGGGGCGCTCTTCGTTGAAGTTGACCTTGCCGCGAATATTCATGCTGATCTTGGGTCTCTCCTTGAGCGCTTGCGCCAGCTTGGTCAGCCTGATCTGCTGGGTTGGAGTGAGAGCAGGCTCACCCAGCAGGAAGGGCAGCTCATCCAGATCCTCAGTGCCTCCGGTCAACGACGCCAGCAGAGAGAAGGGGGACGTAATGGCCTTTCTGAGGGTATTGCCCAGTACATCCCAGAAGATATTGCCGAGGCTGAAATCTGGCTGATCCAGATTGCCTTTTACCTTCAGGTTCATCTGGATGACGCCGTTGGCATCGCTGAGCAGGGCGATGGCCAGCCCCAGCGGCATGTCCTTGGCCTGCTCGCTCTTGATCTTCTCTCCCAGTTGCAGCTTCTTGATGGTGATGTCGTTATCCCCCTCCAGCCGATTGCCCTGCAGCTTGTAGTTCAGCTTCATGGAGAGCTGTCCCTTGTCGATGGCATATCCGGCGTAGGTACTGGAGTAGGGGGTAAAAGTGGTGAGTTCCAGGTTGCTGAAGGTGACCGCCACGTCCAGCACGGGCTGCTCGATCAGCAGATTGGTGTTGCCGCGAATGGTCACGGGGGCATAGCGGTCAACCTTGCCGTTGAAGGCGAGATCCGAACGTTGGCCGGGAATATTGCTGATATGGCGGCTCTGGCCGCTGAGGGAGGCAATGTCCACCACGAATTCCGGGCTCAGGCTGCGATCGGCAAAGCGCAGGTTGCCCTGTTCGGTACGGACCTGATCGATGGTAATGCGGGGGACGGGCCCGTTGGCGGGCTCTGTGCTGACGGCTTGTGACAGCACCAGTTGCTGGAGGTTGGTGATCCCGTCTTCGTTGATCTCGATGCGGGCGAAGGGTTTGCGCAGCAGTATGTCGCCAATCTTCACCTGCTGGCTGATGCCGTCATAGTGCAACCCGCTCAGCTCCAGACGATCTATCTGCAGCAGGCGTTGATTGTCGGCCCGATCAAGCACGAACAACTGGTCTATGTCGAGCCCCCCTGTGACCTCGAGTGTGCTCAGCGCCCCCTCGGCGTTGGTGGTCAAGGCCAGTTTGGTACGGCTGGCAAGCTGGCCGTCGCGCACCGTGATACGCAGCAGATCCTGCAGGTAGGGTTGGGCCCATTTGAGGGGCAGCCCCTGCTGCTTGAACTCGCCCTTGAGGGTGAAAGGGGCCAGGGTGAGGTCGCCGTCAAATCCGAGGGAGCTCTGGGTGTTGAGGGTGGCATTGAGGTTGAGCGGGCTGGGCTGATCAGACTGACTGCCAAGGGGACCCAGCGAGAGGTTCAGTCCGGAGATCTCGCGCAGCAGCGGCTTGCCACTGCTCGACTCGGTCAGCTTGAACTCCCCCTGGCTGATGCGCGTCTCCTTGAGCGACCAGCGCCAGGGGTTACCCGGAGCCGGCTTTTTGCCCGAGGGTTTATCCGCAGGCTGGGGAACAAGCAGTGCTGTCAGGTCCAGCTGCTGCGAGGCATCGAGGGTCGCCGTGACCGCCGGGGCCTTGAGTGCGATCTTGTCGATCCTGACCGACTGCTTGTTGCCATTCAGGGCTATGCCTGCCAATGCCAGCTGTTTGAAGCGGGCAAACTCGGCGCCCTTGTTCTGCTTGAGTTGCCAGTCGCTCAAAGTCAGCTTGCCCTTTGACAACTGCCAATCCAGTCCATGCTTGCCCTGACTGAGCTGGTAGTTCAGTTCGGCGCTGGCCTCGCCCTTGACCAGATTGACCTTGAGGTAGGGGGCCCAGAGCGGCGCGAAGGGCGAGAGCGCAAGCTTGCCGAGACTGAGCTGGCCCTTGCCTGCCCCCGTCATGATATCGAGCTGGCCGCTCGCCTTGAGCGGGCTCTGTTTGTTGAGCCGGGCGGTCAACTGGAAGTGGTTGGTATTTTTCGCCGCAGTGGAGAAATCCGGCAGTTGCAGATCGAGCCCGCTCAGGGTGAGCGGGGGCATCCAGCCCGCACTGTTTTTCTTGCGACTGTCCTGGTAGCTGATTTGACCCTGTACAGCGGCCAGTTTGGCTATCTGTACCAGAAGGGGCTCGCTGCTGGTCGTGACGGGCGTCTGTGAGGGCGTCAGCACGCTGGCCAGGGCATCGGTCAGATTGAAACGTACCTCACCTTTGCTGTCGGCCCGACGGATGAGATTCACCATCGGCTTGGTGAGGGTGGCGTCACTCAGAATAATGGCCTTCTGCCGCCAGCTCTGGCCAAGCTCGGGGACAAGCTGCAACTGCTCGAAGGCGATGATGGGTTGCTGTTTTTCATCGAGCAACGCCGAGGGACCGATGGCAAGGGAGGGATGGCGCAGGCTGACATGGATCTCCCCCAGCGTCAGGTTCAGAGCATAGTGTTTGGCCAGCCAGGCGGGCAGGTGGCGCTGGGTGAGGGTCGGCGCTTGCCATAACAGGACCAACAGGGAGATGAGCAGTGCGGCGAAGAGATAAAGGGTATAGCGCAGCAGGCGGACACGCAGGGGTTTGGGCATGAAGGTCTCCAATTGATGCGCACAGGGTAGCAAGTTTTCAGGACATAATCATGGTGCCGCTTGATGCTGTACGCCGTACTTTGTCCACAGGCGTGCCAGGGTTCCGCTTTTCTTCAACTCGGCCAGCCAGGTTTCCAGCTGGCGGGTCGAGATGTCTGCCGTCGGGCTGAGCAGTGCTCTCAGCTCATACTGCTGATCCCACTTGTCTGACCGCAGCAACTGGGTTGCCAGCTCAGGATACTGTTGGCTGAACTGGTTGAGGTAGGCTAGGTTGAGGATGGCCACCTCGCCGCGCCCCTTGAACAATCCCTGTATGGCGGTGGCATTGTCTTTCACCAGCGTGATGCGAAAGCGCTGCTTGAGCGCGTCCGCATTGGCATTGAAGTCGGCAAATCCATAGTGATAACCGGTGACGCCGATAAGCTTGCGCTGATCAATGTGTTCGAAGAAGGTTTGATCACGCCCTGGCACCTTGAGGGCGACATATATTTCGCCCCCCAGCAGTAAAGGTGGGGTCATGTGAACTTGTTTTGCATCCCAGTTCCAGCGGATATCCTCGAACAGCATGAGGGAGAAGCGGCCGAGTGCCAGCGCCTGATAGCGATGGGTGGCCGAGGTGGGGACAAAGACGAAACGCACCTCTTGCTGAACTTCGTTGAGCGCCGAGATGAGATCCAGCGTCAGTCCCCGATAGCGGTTTTCACTCTCCTTGACTACGAAGGGGGCATAGGGGTAGCCCCCGACCCGGATCAGGGGGTGGCTCCAGGCTGTGGAGCAGAACAAGAGTAACAACCAGCACCAGCATTTCATCGGGAGCACCAAGATGGTGAGATGATCCCAGATTCGGTTAATCTGCGCTGGTTTTCAAGCTGTTAAGGGAATTTGCACAGCGCTGCTCGGCGGCTTCCAGCTCTGCCATCACCATCTGGATATCCTCCAGTTGCTGGTGCAGGGATTGGCGCTTGGCATTGATGAGCTGGATCATGGAGTGGAGCTGGGTCTTGCTCGAGCGATCCGTGTCATACATGTCGAACAGCTCGCGGATTTCCGCCAGGCTGAAGCCGAGCCGTTTGCCGCGCAATGTCAGCTTGAGGCGGATCTTGTCCTTGTGGCTGTAGATGCGGGTCTGTCCCTCCCGGGTCGGGGTGATCAGTCCCTCATCCTCGTAGTAGCGGATGGTTCTTGGCGTGATATCAAATTCATGGGCCAGCTCCGAGATGCTGTAGGTGATCTCCTTGCCGGGCAGGGACGGTGGCATGGTAGTGACTCCTGTTAGTGCGAGGATGACTGGCAAAGGCGCATCCGCAGCCGCTCTGCATTGGCGTGGAGGGCCTGGCCGACCCGGGAGCCGTTGGGACGGCCGAGCCGTTCGCTTACCCATTGGCCGGTGGCCGCCAGCTTGTCCAGATCCACCCCTGTGCTCATGCCAAGGCCGTGCAGCAGATAGATCACCTCCTCCGAGGCGACGTTGCCGGAGGCCCCCGGTGCGTAGGGGCAACCGCCGAGTCCGGCTACCGAGCAGTCTATGGTGCGGATGCCGCGCTCCAGCGCCGGCAGCAGGTTGGCCAGCCCCTGGCCATAGGTGTCGTGAAAATGGACCGCGAGCCGTCCTGCCGGGATCTCGTGCAGCACAGCATCCAGCATGGGGGCGACCGTGCCAGGGGTACCGACTCCTATGGTGTCCCCCAGCGAGATCTCATGACAACCGAGATCAAGGAGTCGCTCGGCCATGGCCGCTACCCGTTTCGGGCGGGTCGGGCCATCGAAGGGGCAGGCGATGACGGTGGAGAGATAACCGCGCACCTTGATGCCGAGGCTGCGTGCTTCCTGTACCAAGGGGGCGAAGCGCACCAGCGACTCCTCCACACCGATGCCGATATTGGCGCGGGTAAAACCGTCAGAACAGGCGGTGAACAGACCAATCTCGTCAGCCCGGGCGGCAATGGCAGCCTGCAGGCCTTGCAAGTTGGGCACCAGGGCACCGTAGCGGGTTGGCCCCTTGCGCGGCAGGGCCTTGAACAGTTCGGCAGAGTCGGCCATTTGCGGCACTCGCCTGGGGGAGACGAAGGCTCCCACCTCGATGCGCTGCAAGCCGCTCTCGACGAGACGGGCTATCAGCTCAAGCCGCTGGATAAGGGGCAGGGCATTGGCTTCGTTTTGCAGGCCATCGCGCGGGCCCATCTCCACCAGGCTGACCTTGTCGTCCTGCATGCCAGATTCTCTTTTCATGTACTACTCTCTTGCGTCTTCAGCGTGCTGTCATCGGCCAGGCCGGCATCGGTAAAACGTACCAGCACGGCGCCCTGACTTACCTGTTCCCCTGCTTTGCATTGCAGGGTATCGATCACACCGTCTTGTTCGGCTTTCAAGACGTGCTCCATCTTCATTGCCTCCAGTACCAGCAGGGGTTGCCCTTTGCTGACGCGTTGCCCGACCTCGACCAGCAGTGCCACTACGATGCCATGCATGGGGGCTATGGCGCCCTGCATGGTGGTGTTGTCGTGATCATGATGGGTCTGGTGCGCGTGATCATGGGGGCAAAAGCGAATGCGTTGCCCATCCAGTTGCACCATGAAATCCCTCGCCCCAACAGCCTGTATGGGGTAGCGCTGCCAGCGCCCTGCATCTTGCACTCGGACATGATCAGCGCCCAGTGCATAGGGAATTTGCTCTCCCTGCCACTCAAGCTTGCCTGCACATTCGGTGAGGCTCAGTACCCGTGCCTCCTCGTCGATCTGCACCGCCGCCGTCCAGTTTTTGCGTTGACCCAGACGAAAGCCGGATGCCTGTTGCCAGGGGGCGCTGCCTGCACTGCGGCTGGCGAGCCAGAGGGTGGCCAGCGGCCAGGCAAGCTCGGGCACTGCCAATGGTTCTGTGGGGATGGGCCACTGGGTGTGATGGCGCATGGCCAGCACGTCCGGCTCCTGACACAGGCGCAGCAACAAGGGGCCGTTGTGCACCAGAGGGCCGAGTTCCAGCGCACCCAGCGCATCGGCAAGTCTGCCAAAGGCTTCTGCTCGGCTCTGGCCGTGGGCAATCAGCTTGGCAATCATGGGATCGTAATAGGGGCTGACGTCATCTCCGGCAGTCACACCTGTGTCGATGCGCACTCCGTCCGGCCAGTGCAGCCACGCTATGGGGCCGCTGGCGGGCAGAAAACCGGCTGCCACATCCTCGGCATAAAGGCGCGCTTCTACCGCATGGCCGTGCAGGACTACCTCCTCCTGGGTCAGGGGCAGGGGCTTGCCTTCGGCGACTGCCAACTGCCAGGCCACCAGATCCTGGCCGGTGACACACTCGGTGACAGGGTGTTCCACCTGCAGGCGAGTGTTCATCTCCATAAAGAAGAATTCGTCCCCGCACAGCAAAAATTCGATGGTACCTGCCCCTCGATAATCGATGGCTTTGGCCGCGGCGACGGCGGCTTGCCCCATGGCTTGGCGCAGTGAAGGGGGGATGTCGGGGGCGGGGGCCTCTTCAATCACCTTCTGGTGGCGTCGCTGCAAGGAGCAATCCCTGTCCCCCAGATAGATGGCGTTGCCGAGGCTGTCGGCAAACACCTGCACCTCCACATGACGGGCCTTGGGCAAGTAGCGCTCCAGCAAGACGCTGTCATCGCCAAAGGCGCCCAGCGCTTCGCGTTTCACGGCCGCCAGCGCCTCGTCAAATTCGTCGATCTGTTCGACCAGGCGCATCCCCTTGCCACCGCCCCCGCTGGCCGCCTTGATCAGCAGCGGCAAGCCGGTCAGCAAGGCCTGCTCGCGCAGCAGCTCGAGGCGCTGATCCGTGCCGTGATAGCCGGGCAGGATGGGAACGCCGGCTGCCTGCATCAGCGACTTGGCACCGGACTTGTCCCCCATGGCGAGGATAGCGGCGCCACTGGGGCCGATAAAACGCACACCACGCTGCTCGCAGGCGGTGGCAAAGTCGCTGTTTTCCGACAAAAAGCCGTAACCGGGATGGATGGCATCGGCGCCTGCCTGCTGGGCGATGCGCAGTACCTTGGCCGCATCGAGATAGCTCTCCCGCGCGGGGGCAGGCCCCAGATGCCAGGCTTCGTCGGCTTCCCGCACATGCATGGCATTTTGGTCGGCATCCGAGTAGAGGGCTATGGTGTGGATGCCGAGCCGACGGGCTGTCTTGATGATGCGCACGGCGATTTCGCCGCGGTTGGCAATCAACAGCCGTCTAATCGGCGTCTGGTTGGTCATGACGGCTCCTCACATTGCGCTGAAAAGGCAGAATGGGATGATGCGCGGCGGTTGTCCTCGCCGCGGTTGGCGATCTGCAGTCGCTTGACGGTGTTGCTGTGAGTCATGCTTCATCCTTGAAACGGGGGCGCCAGCTGGGGGGGCGTTCATCAAAAAAGGCCTGCATCCCCTCCTGAGCCTCGAGCCCGACCCGCACCCGGGCTATGGTCTCGACGGTTTTCTCTTCATGGAGACGGGCGCCATGGCTCTCGATGGCGGCCAGCAGTCGCTTGGTCTCTTTCATCGCCTCCGGGCCGTTGCGACACAGGCGCATGGCCAGCGCGCGCCCTTCGGCCAGCAGCTGCTCCGGCTTGGCCAGCTGGTGCGCCACATTGAGCCGGCAGGCGGTGATGGCATCAAAGGGTTCGGCGCTCAGCATGTAACGACGTGCCTGGCGCATGCCCATAGTGCGCACCACATAGGGGCTGATCACCGCAGGTACCAACCCCAGGCTCACCTCGGAGAGGCAGAAGCGTGCATCTTCGCTGGCCAACACCAGATCGCAGGCACAGACAAGGCCCAATGCGCCGCCATAGGCGGCTCCCTGCACCAGCGCCAGGGTGGGGAAAGGGAGCTCATCCAGGGTTTGCATCAGCCTCGCCAGTACCCGGGCGTCTTCCCTGTTGTGTTCAAAGTCGGCGTGAGCGAGATTGCGCATCCAGTTGAGATCGGCGCCGGCACAAAAGTGCCTGCCCTCGGCGCGCAGCAGCAAGGCATGGGGGCGTTCGGCGAGCGATTGACCATGAAGATGGGCCAGTTCGTCGAGGCAATCGAGCAGCCCCAGCATGAGGTCGGCATCAAAAGCGTTGTGACGAGCGGGGCGTGACAGCACCAGTTCGGCCAGTGGCCCATGGCGCTCCAGGCGAAATCCCGCCGGAGGATCATTGAAAAGTAGATCGGACATGACGAACTCCTTACATCCGGAAGATGCCGTATTGCTCAGGTCCCGGCTCAGCACCCCGGCAGGCGGCCAGCGCCAGCGCCAGCACTGTGCGGCTTTGCGCCGGGTCTATGACGCCGTCATCCCATAACCGCGCGCTGGCGTAATAGGGGTGACCCTGCTGTTCATACTGGGCGATCACGGGCGCGCGGATGGCGGCGGCTTCCTGCTCGCTCAATACCTTGCCCTCAACGGCCAGCTTGTCCCGGCGCACCTGTACCAGCACACCGGCAGCCTGCTCGCCGCCCATGACAGAGATGCGACTGTTGGGCCAGCTGAACAGAAAGTCGGGCTCATAGGCGCGGCCACACATGCCGTAGTTGCCCGCGCCGAAGCTGCCGCCGACGATCAGGGTTATCTTGGGTACCCGGCTGCAGGCCACGGCAGTGACCAGTTTGGCCCCATGTTTGGCGATGCCTTCCCGCTCTGCGGTACTGCCCACCATAAAGCCGGTGATATTTTGCAGGAACAGCAGGGGAATGGAGCGCTTGTTGCAAAGCTGGATAAAGTGGGCGCCTTTCTGGGCGCTGTCGCTGTGCAACACGCCGTTGTTGGCAAGGATCCCCACCTGCATGCCACAGATGCGGGCAAACCCCGTCACCAGGGTAGTGCCGAACAGTGCCTTGAATTCGTCAAATACGGAGCCATCCACCAAGCGAGCGATGAGCTCTCGGGCGTCGTAGGGGCGCTTGAGGCTGGTGCCCACCAGACCGTAGAGCTCTTCAATGGGGTACAGGGGTTCGTCATAGCCCGGGTCGCGCGAAGCGAAACCCGACGCCGGAATCGTGTTTTCCCCCAGATTGCCAACCAAAGTACGGGCTATGGCCAGGGCATGGGCATCGTCTCGCGCCATGTGATCCGCCACACCTGAGTGAGCGCAGTGCACCTCGGCGCCGCCCAGGGCCTCGGCGCTGATCTCCTCGCCGGTGGCCGCTTTGACCAGTGGGGGGCCCGCCAGAAAGATGGTGGCTTGTTCCTTGACCATGATGGATTCATCCGCCATGGCGGGTACATAGGCGCCCCCGGCGGTACAGAGCCCCATCACCACCGCCAGCTGGGGAATGTTCCGTGCGGACATGCGGGCCTGGTTGTAGAAGATGCGACCGAAGTGCTCCCGGTCGGGGAACACCTCGTCCTGCATGGGCAGGAAGGCGCCGCCGGAATCCACCAGATAGAGGCAGGGCAGGCGCAGCCGCTCGGCGATGGCCTGGGCCCGCAGGTGTTTTTTCACCGTGAGCGGGTAGTAGGTGCCCCCCTTGACGGTGGCATCGTTCACCACCAGCAGGCAGAGCCTGCCAGCAATCTGGCCGAGCCCTGTTATGATGCCGGCGGCGGGTACAGGTTCGTCATAGACCTGCCAGGCAGCCAGCGCCGAGAGTTCGAGAAACGGGGATCCCGGGTCAAGCAGCTGGTTGATGCGTTCGCGGGGCAGCAGCTTGCCACGGGCCTGATGGCGGGCGTTGTTGGCCGCGCCCCCGCCCTGGACTATCTCGGCGAGCCGGGCATTGAGATCCTCGACCAGCGCCTGCATTGCCGTTTTGTTGGCGACAAATTCCGGGCTGGCCGTGTCGAGGCGGGAGTGTATCTGACTCATGCGTTCTCTCCCATCAGCTCCCGACCGATGAGCCAGCGGCGGATCTCCGAGGTGCCGGCGCCTATCTCGTAGAGCTTGGCGTCCCGCAGCAGGCGGCCGGTGGGATACTCGTTGATGTAGCCATTGCCCCCCAAGAGCTGAATCGCATCCAGCGCCATCTGGGTGGCATTCTCGGCGGCAAACAAAATGGCGGCGGCGCAATCCTTGCGACTGGTGCGGCCCTGATCGCAGGCGCTCGCCACCGAGTAGACCAGGGCCCGGCTGCTGGCCAGACGGGTATACATGTCCGCCAGCTTGCCCTGTACCAGCTGGAACTCGCCGATGGCCTGGCCGAACTGCTTGCGCTCGCGCACATAGGGTAGCACAACGTCCATGCAGGCCTGCATGATGCCAAGGGGGCCGGCGGCCAGCACCACCCGCTCGTAATCGAGGCCGCTCATCAGTACCCGGGCCCCGCCGTGCAAGGTGCCGAGCAGGTTCTCCCGGGGGACGCGGCAGTTGTCAAATACCAGCTCACAGGTGCTGGAGCCGCGCATGCCGAGCTTGTCGAGCTTCTGGGCCGTGGTGAAACCTTGTGTACCCGCCTCGACGATAAAGGCCGAAATCCCCTTGGGTCCTGCGCTGGTATCGGTTTTGGCATATATGACAAAGGTGTCGGCATCCGGGCCATTGGTGATCCACATCTTGTTGCCGTTCAGCACGAAATGATCGCCATCGTGCTTGGCGGTAAGCCGCATGCTGACAACATCGGAGCCTGCTCCCGTCTCGCTCATGGCCAGTGCGCCCACGTGCTCGCCGCTGACGAGGGAGGGCAGATAACGCGCCTTCTGATCAGGGGTGCCGTGGCGGTGGATCTGGTTGATGCAGAGGTTGGAGTGGGCGCCGTAGGAGAGGCCGACCGAGGCGCTGGCGCGACTCACTTGCTCCATCACCAGCACGTGGGCCAGATAACCGAGGCTCACGCCGTCATACTCTTCCGCCACAGTAATGCCGTGCAGCCCGAGTTCGCCCATTTGGGGCCAGAGATCCCGCGGAAAGACGTTGCTGTGATCGATCTCGCTGGCGCGCGGCGCTATCACTTTCTGGCAGAAGGCCTCGACCTGCTCGGTCAGGGCGCTGAGGGTCTCATCCATCACTGCGTGCATCCTTGCTCTCCTTTGAATGGTTGGTTCTCACCCATCTGACAGCCCCTATGGTCGTAAACAGGGTGTCAAACTGGTCAGTCCATTTGTGAGTTAAGTTTACGTTAGCGTAAACGTAAATTGATTGTTAGTCTAAGGTAAATTTGTCGGGTGGCGGCTGCAAAGTGGCTCGTCCCCCTCCATCAACCGACCTCAAGGAGTGAGCGGCATGACAAGCCAATATCCATTGCAGCCTGCCAGCAAGGAGAGCAGGGCATGAGCAACCATCAGACCCAGTACGGCGATGTGCCGCTTTATATCGGTGGCGAGGCCTGTGCTTCCACAAGCGAGGCGTGGATCGAGGTGACCAATCCTGCGGATCAGAGTCTGCTGGCACGCGTGCCCAAAGCGACCCCGGCCGAGGTGGAGCGCGCGGTGCGCAGCGCTCACGACGCCTATCTGCTGTGGCGGGATGTGCCCGCCCCCGAGCGGGCGCGGGTCATGTTCAACTACCAGCATCTGCTTAAAGCCCATCACGATGAGCTAGCCTCCCTGCTGGCCCAGGAGACAGGCAAGAACCTGGCGGATGCCAGGGGGGATGTGTGGCGCGGCATCGAGGTGGTGGAACAGGCCTGTGGCATCGCCAGCCAGACCATGGGGGAGACAATGGGCAACGTGGCGCGCAGGGTCGATGGCCACTCCTGGGTGCAGCCTCTGGGGGTCTGTGTCGGCATCACACCGTTCAACTTCCCCGCCATGATACCCCTGTGGATGTTCCCGCTGGCGGTAGCTTGCGGCAACGGCTTCGTGCTCAAGCCTTCCGAGCAGGATCCGCTTACCCCCATGCGGCTGGCCGAGCTGTTCACCGAGGCGGGAGCCCCCAAAGGCATCCTCTCCGTTGTACACGGCGGCGCCGAGCAGGTGGATGCGCTGCTGTGTCATCCCGATGTGAAGGCGGTCAGCTTCGTCGGCTCTGCCCGGGTCGGGGCTCACGTCTATCGCACCGCCACCGAACACCTCAAACGGGCCCAGTGCTTTGTCGGTGCCAAGAACCACATGGTGATCATGCCGGATGCCAACAAGGGGCAGGTGCTGAGCAACCTGGTGGGGGCCGGCGTTGGCGCGGCCGGTCAACGCTGCATGGCCATCAGTGTGGCTGTGTTTGTCGGCAGTGCCCGCGACTGGATCCCCGAGCTTGCCGCCGAGTTTGCCAAGGTAAGGCCCGGGGTCTGGCACGATCCCGAGGCGGCCTATGGTCCCCTCATCAGCCCGGAGGCGAAAGTCAGGGTAGAGGGCCTCATCGAGGCGGGGATCAAGGAGGGGGCCGAGTGTCTGCTCGATGGTCGCTTCTGCGATGTGGCGGGCTATCCGGTGGGCAACTGGGTGGGGCCGACCCTGTTTCGCGGCGTGACGCCCGAGATGCGAATCTATAAAGAGGAGATTTTCGGCCCCGTGCTCGCCTGCCTGGAAGTAGACAATCTGGACGAAGCGCTGACCCTCATCAACACCAACCCCTACGGCAACGGCACCGCCATCTTCACTGGCTGCGGCGCGGCGGCCCGCAAGTTTCGCCACGAGGTGGCCGTGGGTCAGGTGGGGATCAACGTGCCCATTCCGGTGCCGCTGCCATTTTTCTCCTTCACCGGTTGGCGTGGCTCTTTTTACGGGGATCTGCACGCCTACGGCAAGCAGGCGGTGCGCTTCTACACCGAGACCAAAACGGTGACCGAGCGCTGGTTCGACGAGGATATCCCCACAGGCCCCAATATGACCATCAGCCTGCGTTAAGGGGGGAAAAGGCACAGGACTTGGCAATGCCGACCGGCGCGAACCTGACCATCAGCCTGCGTTGAGCGCGGGCCACAGAGACAACAGACAACAGACAACAGACAACAGACAACAGACAAAGGACACAAGGAAGCGGACAAGATGGACTTTACCCTGACCGAGGATCAACAGGCTTATGTCGAGGCGGCCACCGCCTTTGCCAATGAGGCGCTTAAACCCCATGCCGCCCGCTGGGACAGAGATCACGAGTTTCCCATTCCCACCATCAAGCAGGCGGCGGCGCTCGGCTTTTGCGGCCTCTATACCCCGGAGCAGTATGGCGGGCTCGGCCTGCCCCGGCTCGATGCCAGCCTGATTTTTGAGCGCCTCGCCATGGGCTGCACCTCCACCACGGCTTATCTGACCATCCACAACATGGTGAGCTGGATGCTGGGCAGTTGGCTGCCTGCCGCTGTTGCCGAGGAGTGGGTGCCCAGGCTCGCCAGCGGTGAACTGCTGGGCTCTTATTGCCTTACCGAGCCCGGTGCTGGCTCAGATGCGGCGGCCCTTAAGACTCGTGCGGTGCGTGACGGCGAGGACTACCTCATCGACGGCAGCAAGGTGTTCATCTCGGGGGCGGGCAGCACGGATGTGCTGGTGGTGATGGCTCGCACTGGAGGCGACGGGGCCAAGGGGATCTCCGCCTTCATGGTGCCTGCCGGTAGTGAGGGGATTGTCTACGGCAAGGCGGAGGAGAAGATGGGCTGGAACAGTCAGCCGACCCGGGAAGTGGCCTTCAACGGGGTGCGCATTCCCGCCAGCTATCGACTGGGTGAGGAGGGGGAAGGGTTCAAGTTCGCCATGCAGGCGCTGGATGGCGGGCGTATCAACATCGCCACCTGCTCTGTGGGTACCGCCCAGCAGGCGCTGGACGATGCACTGCGCTATGTGAAGCAGCGCCAGCAGTTTGGCCACCCCATCTGCGAATTCCAGAGCGTGCAGTTTCGCCTCGCCGACATGGCCACCGAGCTGGCGGCAGCGCGCCTGATGGTACGCCAGGCTGCCGACAAGCTGGACAGAGGCAGTCCGGACAAGAGCGCTTGGTGCGCCATGGCCAAGCGTTTTGCCACCGACGTGGGTTATCGCGTCTGTGACGAGGCTCTGCAACTCTTTGGCGGCTATGGTTATATCCGCGAGTATCCGCTTGAGCGCTACCTGCGCGATACCCGGGTACATCGCATTCTGGAAGGCACCAACGAGGTGATGCGGTTGATCATCGCCCGCCGCCTGCTGGCAGACTCTGGTCTGTCGCTGGAGTAAGGGGACAGGCACCATTGCCTGGACGATGCCAGGGCGGGGGATGGGATGGCGCATCGTCTGCCGCTTGCTGGCGAAGCCCGGCCTGGCGCTGGCGTAACATATTATCTGCCTCCGGGACGTCATCAGGCTTTGTGAGCCAGCCGAAGGTTGGCTCCATTCAACCCTGTCATCATGGGGCAGTCTCATTCACAAGGACAATGCAATGACAAGGATCAGGCTCGAATATCACGGTCACGTGGCCTATATCACCCTCGACCATCCGCCCGCCAACACCTGGACCCTGGCCAGCTTGCAGGCCTTCTTGCAGATGATGGTGGAGCTCGACAGTCGCCCCGATGTGGTGGCCCTGGTGATCCGCGGGGCGGGGGACAAGTTCTTCTGCGCCGGCGCCGATCTCAAGATGTTTGCCGATGGCGATCTGGACCATGCTCGCGAGGTAGCCGAGGCCTTTGGTCATGCCTTCGAGGCGCTGGCGCGTTTTCATGGCGTCAGCATAGCCGCCATCAATGGTTACGCCATGGGGGGCGGGCTGGAAGTGGCGCTGGCCTGCGACATCCGCATCGCCGAGCTGCAAGCCAAGCTTGGGTTGCCGGAAGCGTCCGTGGGCTTGCTGCCCTGCGCCGGTGGCACCCAGCGGCTCACAGAGCTGGTGGGGCCTGGCTGGGCCAAGCGCATGATCTTGTGCGGCGAGAAAGTCAGCGCCACCCTGGCCTACGAGATGGGGCTGGTGGAGGAGGTGGTCAAAGAAGGTCACGCCTGGGACGCGGCGCACCAGATGGCCCAGCTGGTGGAGCGTCAGAGCCCGAGCGCCCTGCGCGCCTGCAAGACCCTTATCAATCAGGGGCGCAGCGGCCCTCGTGATGCCGCCTTGCCGCTGGAGCGCAGCCTGTTCCTCGAGCTGTTTGCAGACGCCAACCAGCGTGAAGGGGTGGCGGCCTTCCTGGAGAAGCGCCCGCCCCGCTGGCAGTATGAAAAATCCAATGGAGTGACGAATGAGTGAATCGGTACGCATAGAGACCCATCCCACGGCGGACGGCCATCATATCGGCGTCTTGACCCTGGACAGCCCTGCGTCTCTCAATGCCCTGAGCCTGCCGATGATCCAGGCTCTGCAGCGCGAGCTCACGCGCTGGGAGCAGGATCCCGGCGTGGTCTGCGTGATATTGCAAGGGGCCGGCGAAAAGGCATTTTGCGCCGGTGGTGACATCCGCTCCTTCTATTACCGCAGACAGGAGGAGAGCGAGCAGGCGCTGTTTGGCTATGCGCGGGATTTCTTTGAGCAGGAGTATCGGCTCGACCACCATATCCACCGCTACGGCAAGCCCCTCATCTGTGTGGCGGATGGCATCTGCATGGGGGGGGGCATAGGCCTGTTCGCCGGCGCCGACTTTCGGGTGGTGACCGAGAAGAGCCTGTTCGCCATGCCGGAGGTGACGATCGGCCTCTATCCGGATGTGGGGGCCAGCTGGTTTTTGAGCCGGATGCCGGGGCGACTCGGGCTCTGGCTCGGTCTGACCGGCGCCCGTTTCAATGGCGCGGATGCCATCGGCCTTGGGCTGGCGGATCACGCCATCGCCAGCAGTGAGCGTGCTGCCTTGTTGTCTCGCCTGGCCGGGTTGGACTGGTGTGGCAGCCAGGCGCCCCGCGAGCAGATCGATCAGTTGTTGAGGGGCTTGCAGGCAGAGGCAGACAAAAAGCTGCCAGCGCCTGTGCTTTTGCCCCACAGGGCCAAAATTGACGCCCTGCTGGTCGGGCGCACCCTGCAAGGGGTGCTGGACAGCGTGTTTGATGCCAGCTTCGATCCCGATCAGGGTGAAGGGTGCCTGGCGCAGGCCCGCGAAACATGCCGCAGTGGCAGCCCCATCAGCCGCGCCATTCTGTGGCGCCAGTACTGGCAGGCGCGTCGCCAGTCGCTGGCCGAGGTGTTTGCCGATGAGCTGGCGCTGTCGGTCAATTGCGTGTTGAAAGGGGATTTTGTGGAAGGGGTGCGGGCACTGCTCATCGACAAGGACAAGTCCCCCCGTTGGCAGGCGCCGCAAGCTGGCACTGACTGGCTGGATGCCTTCTATCACTGGCCCGAAGGGAAAAACCCTCTGGCGCCTTAAGCCTTCGACGGGAAGGCATCAAGGCGGATGAACGGACACAGGTTGCTGGAGAGCCAGCACGGCAAGGAGCAAACGAGATGACAAGGATTGGATTTATCGGGCTGGGCAACATGGGGGGGCCCATGGCCGCCAATCTGGCCAGGGCGGGGCACGGTGTCCGGGTATTTGACTTGATGCCGGAGAGTGTCGCCAAGGCGATTGCGGCTGGCTGTATCGCCGCCGGGGATGCCCGCGAGGCGGTGGCCGATTGCGAGGTGGTCATCAGCATGCTGCCCGCCGGTGAGCATGTACGCGCGCTCTGGCTCGGCGAGAGTGCTGGAGAGAGGGGCGGACAGGATCTGCTGGCAGCCTTGCCAACGGGGGCCCTAGTGATCGACTGCTCCACCATAGATGTGGCGTCGGCCCGCCAGGTGGGGGAAGCGGCGAAGGCGCGGGGCATTCGCTTTGTCGATGCCCCCGTTTCGGGTGGCGTGGCGGGGGCGAGCGCAGGGACCCTCACCTTTATCGTCGGTGGTGAACTGGCGGATTTCGAGGCGGCCAGCCCCATTCTGGCCCACATGGGGCAGAACCTGTTCCATGCCGGGGCGCTGGGGGCGGGCCAGATCGCCAAGATGTGCAACAACATGCTGCTCGCCATCCACATGGCGGGCACGGCCGAGGCGCTGGCGCTCGGGGTGAAGGAGGGGCTGGATCCGAGTGTGCTCTCCACCATCATGGGCAAGAGCTCGGGCAACAACTGGAGCCTGGAGCGCTACAACCCCTGGCCTGGTGTGATGGAAAACGTGCCCGCCGCCCGCAATTATCAGGGGGGCTTTATGACCCGATTGATGGTCAAAGACTTGGGGTTGGCGATGGCGCTGGCTGAACATGCCCACAGCGCCGTCCCCATGGGGGCGCTTGCCCGCAACCTGTTCAACCTGCACGCAAGCCAGGGCCAGGAGAGCAAGGATTTCTCCAGCATCGTCGAGCTCTATCTGGATAAAATGCGGGATCAGTCCAAAGCCGGTTGATCTCGGGTGCTCTGCTCTTAACTCATTCACCCAATCATGTATGGCCAGACAAACTGGCAAGGAGTACCCATGGATATCAAGCAGAAGGTCATCGCGGTCACGGGCGCGGGGCGGGGGCTCGGCCGGGCCATTGCCCTCAGTCTGGCCAGTCAGGGCGCCGTACTGGCGTTGATCGATGTGAATCGTGCGGATTTGGAGGTGACCGAAGCCGAGGTGCGCAGTCACGATGGTCAATGCACCCTGTTCGTCTGCAACGTGGCGAGCGAAGCCGAGGTTGAGGCGACCTTTAGTGCCATCAAAGAGCAACTCGGTGCCTTGCATGGCCTCATCAACTGCGCCGGTATCCTGCGGGACGGCATGCTGATCAAGGTGAAAGAGGGCGTGCTGGTGGAGAAGATGAGTCTGGCCCAGTGGCAGGCCGTCATCGACGTCAACCTGACCGGCACCTTCCTCTGTGGTCGCGAAGGGGCAGCCCTGATGGCCCAGGGGGGGCAGGGGGGCGTCATCGTCAACATCTCCTCCATTGCCCGTGCCGGCAACATGGGCCAGAGCAACTATGCCGCCAGCAAGGCGGGAGTGGCCTCTCTGGTGGTGACCTGGGGGCGGGAGCTGGCCCGCCACGGCATTCGGGTGATGGGCATAGCCCCCGGCGTGTTTGCCACCGACATGACGGCAGCGATGAAACCCGAAGCGATGGCCCGCATGCAGCAGGCCATTCCGGTTGGCACCCTGGGGAAGGCGCACCAGCTGGCCGACACCGTGCTTTTTATTCTCGCCAATGACTATCTGTCGGGCCGTATGATAGAGCTCGACGGTGGCCTGAGACTCTAGTTTTGTCGCCCACCACTAGATGCCCCTGGCCGCTGGTACAGGGGCATTTTTATTGTGCGTTTGACTCGCGGGCCGGCCCGGCGGCGCTGATGGTCATCTGCATGCCCATGCAGGTCTGATCCGGAAAAACGGGGGCCAGGTCATGGAAAAATGTGAAATATCAACGGGTCTTTCTTAATTTGAACCAGCTCACAGGCACTCGGGGTCAGTACTGTAAAATTGCGCGCGGTCAAGACGGGGCATGATTGACGGTACGAGGGATTGCGGTCGGAATAGTCATGCAATATAGTTGCCGCCTTTTTCACGGGGTACGGATTTTTCGCCCCTCCCATATTGCGCGCAGTATGAATACGGACGCTCTGCCGCCGCCTAATCAAACAGGATTGAGATGGACAAGAAACTAGGGCTTGGCGCCCTCATCTCGCTGGTGATCGGCTCCATGGTCGGCGCCGGGGTCTTCAGTCTGCCACAAAATATTGCCGCTCATGCCAGTGCCGGGGCCGTTGCCCTGGGTTGGGCCATCACGGGTCTGGGCATGATCTGCCTCGCGCTGGTTTACCAGAATCTTTCCATGCGCCGCCCGGATCTCGATGGCGGTATCTTCAGTTACGCCAAGGCCGGTTTCGGCGATTTCATCGGTTTCAACGCCGCCTGGGGTTACTGGCTCTGTCAGCTGCTGGCCAACGTCTCCTATGCCATCGTCGTGTTCAGCGCCCTGAGCTACTTCTTTGACACGCCGGACAACGTCATCTTCGGTGACGGCAACACGCCGGTGGCCATCATACTGGCCTCCATCCTGATCTGGTCGGTGCATGCGCTGGTGCTGCGCGGGATCCAGGTCGCCGCTCTGGTGAACATCATCACCACCATCGCCAAGATGGTGCCGCTCATCGTGTTCTGCGTCGCCATACTGCTCGCCTTCAACATGCAGACCTTCACCCTGGATATCTGGGGCCACGACAACGTGGAGCTGGGATCCGTGATGGATCAGGTCAAGTCCACCATGAAGGTGACGCTCTGGGTCTTCATCGGCATCGAAGGGGCTGTGGTGGTCTCTGCCCGTGCCCGTCACCGCAAGGACGTGGGCCGTGCCACCGTGCTGGCGCTGCTCGGCGCCCTGACGCTCTATGTCATGGTGACCCTGTTCTCCCTGGGGGTCATGAGTCAGCCGGAACTGGCCCAGCTCAAGAATCCTTCCACCGCCATGATCCTTGAAAAAGTGCTGGGTCCCTGGGGCGCCTGGCTCATCAACATAGGTCTGGTGATCTCCGTGATGGGGGCCTTGCTTAGTTGGACAGTGCTGGCGGCGGAAGTACCTTACATAGCCGGCAAGACAGGTGTCTTCCCCAGCTGGTTTGCCAAGGAGAACAAGAACGGCTCGCCGCAGGTGTCGCTCTGGTGTTCCACCTGTCTGGTGCAGATCTTCCTGATCATCATCTACTTCCAGAGCAGCACCTATCTGGCGCTGGTCAACATCGCCACCTCGGCGGCGCTGGTGCCCTACGTCTTCTCCGGTGCCTATGGCCTCAAGCTGGCAATGAAGGGAGAGACCTACGAGGGTCAACCCCATCAGCGCAAGCGTGACCTGCTGCTTGCCTTGGTGGCCACTACTTATGGCTGCTGGCTGGTCTATGCCGCCGGTGTGGAGTACCTGCTGCTGGTGGCACTGCTCTACAGCCCGGGTATTTTCATTTACTGGAAGGCGCGTCAACACCACGGGGTGCGCGGCCTCAACCGACTGGAGCAGGGGATGACGGCGGCCCTGCTCGGGTGCGCCGTGCTGGCCTTCTACAAGGTGATGGACGGTACCATTCCCTTGAGTTAACCGGCACAATGAAGAGATGGCCCAAGGGCCATCTCTTTTTTTATGCGCGTGTTGGCCTTGGTGCCATGGCGCCATGGCGCTGCCTCGGGAAGGAATGTTTATGCTGTTTATGGGTTATCTGTTGCTGGGCGCGTTTGCTGGCATGCTGGCTGGGCTGTTCGGCATTGGCGGCGGTCTTATCATAGTGCCCGTGCTGGTGGTGAGCTTCAGGGCCATGGGATTTGAGCCCGACATCATCACCCATCTGGCACTTGGCACCTCGTTGCCCACCATGATCTTCACCGGTTTCAGCTCGCTGCGGGCTCACCAAGAGGCAGGTGCGGTCGACTGGGTGATGATACGGCGTCTCGGGGTCGGCATGCTGATTGGTGCCTGGCTCGGTGGCATGACCGCCAACCAGCTCAGTGCCGGCACCCTCAATGTCATCATCGGCTGTTTCGCCTGGGCCATGGCATTGCAGATGGGGCTCAACCTCAGGCCAAAGGCGGAGCGCCATCTGCCCGGCCCAGTGGGAACCGGCATAGCGGGCACCCTCATCGGCTGGATGTCGGCACTGTTCGGCATTGGCGGTGGCTCGCTGACAGTGCCTTATCTCTGCTGGAACAGCGTGCCGATGCGCAACGCGATTGCAGCCTCTGCGGCCTGCAGCATGCCCATAGCGCTGGCGGGCAGCCTGAGCTACCTCTACGCCGGCTGGGGCCATGCGGACTTGCCCGAGTGGAGTGTCGGTTTCATCTATCTGCCCGCCCTGCTCGGCATAGTGCTCACCAGCACCCAGTTTGCCCGGGTGGGCGCCAGGCTGGCACATCGACTTTCTCCCAAGCGGCTCAAGCAGGCCTTCGCCTTGCTGATGTTGCTGGTCGGGGCGAAATTCATGCTGTTTAGCTGACTCATTCGGCAGATTGTTGAAAAATAAGGCAAACGGTACGCCCGCAGGTAGAAAGCCATTGCAATGAAATGGGACTTTGCTATTCTCCTCGCCGGTGGTCCCATTGGTCCTCTCGCATTGATAACTCGTCAACCTGGTCAGGACCGGAAGGTAGCAGCCAAGGCGGGGGACTCGAGTGCCGGGATGTGGCTGGTGGGGCCACCACCTGTTTCTGAAATTCAATAAGTTACAGCTAATAACCCCCTTCCGACCTCTTGGTAATCCACTTTATGTGGATGCATCAGAAGTCTTCAAAGTGAATCTCTGGCTCACTCCCCGCTGCATCTGGTATTACCGCAAAGTCACCATACTCCCCTGTGATCGTCGTAAAGAGATCAAAAAATCCCTGCATACCCGAGACAAGCTTTGTGCACGCCACAAGGTGACCCAGCTGCTTGCCTGCGTGCGTTCCAGAGCGAAGCCCATTCAGTTGCATGCAGACGTCACTGTCGATCCACAAGAGCAATCAGTAGCCCAGCCGACGACTCCGGCGGCCAAACCGCTTGAATAGCCCCCAGTTCCCTAGACACCTCACAGCCTTAAAATGAGGCAACTATTGGAGGTGTTATGACCCGTCAGCGTTATCCAGAAACATTCAAAATCGAAGCCGTTAAACAAATCACCGAGCGCGGACGGCCGGTGGCTGACGTTGCACGAGCCCTTGGGGTATCCAGCCACAGTCTGTATGCCTGGCTCAAGCAGTACGGCAAGCCCGCTGACCAGCAGCACGAAGAGTCTGCCTTGCAAGCCGAGATATGCCGTCTGAAAGCCGAACTGCGCCAGGTCACCGAGGAGCGCAACATTTTAAAGGAGGCCGCCGCGGACTTTGCCAGCGAGTCAAGGAAAGGTACGCGTTCATAACCTCCCGACTCGACCGGTACAGTGTCGTTACCCTGTGCCAGACCCTGGGGGTTCACCGAAGTGGCTTCTATGCGTGGTTGAAACAGCCCGCGTCGCCACGGCAGCAGGAGGACGAACGATTGACCAGATTGGTCAAGCAATCCTGG
The DNA here is from genome assembly GCF_027705025.1 of Aeromonas sp. D3. Lineage (NCBI taxonomy): Bacteria > Pseudomonadati > Pseudomonadota > Gammaproteobacteria > Aeromonadales > Aeromonadaceae > Aeromonas > Aeromonas sp. D3. The sequence goes on from NZ_JAPDBE010000047.1 coordinate 33,392, forward strand.
CTGGAAAGTGGTGCTGTCTACGGTTATCGCAAGATCCATCGCGATCTTCGTGACTTGGGGGAAGCCTGCGGCAAGCACCGTGTGGCCAAATTAATGAAGCGGGAAGGGCTGCGTTCGCAAACGGGCTATCAACGCCGCAAGGGGCATTATGGAGGCAAGAGCCCACAGGCTGCCCCAAACATGCTGGCACGTCAGTTTAAGGTGCCAGCCCCCAACATCTCCTGGGTGACTGACATTACCTACATCCGCACTCAAGAAGGGTGGCTGTACCTGGCGGTGGTGCTCGACCTATTCTCTCGCCAGATCGTCGGCTGGGCGATGAAGTCACGCATGACGGCAGACTTGGCGGTTGATGCGTTATTGATGGCCGTCTGGCGGCGCAAGCCCAAGCAGCCGGTACTGGTGCATTCGGATCAGGGCAGCCAGTTTACCGGTGGTGAATGGCAGGACTTTCTGAAGGCCCACAACCTGAGTTGCAGTATGAGCCGACGTGGCAACTGTCACGACAACGCGGTCGCCGAAAGCTTCTTCCAGTTGCTCAAACGGGAGCGGATCAAGCGCAGGATTTACCCGACAAGAGACGAAGCCCGCAGCGATGTATTTGATTATATCGAGATGTTTTACAACCCAATCAGGCGCCATGGTTCCAATGATGGGCTGTCGCCGGTAGAGTTTGAAAGGCAGTTTATTTTTCA